>CALKDV010000505.1 GCA_938084085.1 uncultured Nannocystaceae bacterium | reverse complement strand
ACCCGCCGGACGGTCTTCGCCGCCTTCGCGCAGAACGGACAATGAAAGTCTGCAAACTCCACGATGGTCACGAGCGGATCCGCCGCGCCTCGAGCCGGGCGCCCCTCACCGGGACCGACGCGATAGTGCTTGGCGGGATCGGGCGCTCCTGGACGTCGCCCCACCGAGGGTAGCGCCCCGGGACCGCGCTGTTTCTCGGCGATCTTCATCATCGCGGGATACACCTCCGACCGCGCCACGTCCTCCTCCGACATGAACGATTCTGCGGCGTCGAGTTCGCTGCGGATGATTCTCTTCCACTGAGTGGCGTTCATGGCCCCCCCGTAGATGTGACCGTTCACCACGAACCCTGGCGTGCCGCGAATCCCCACCACCCCGCCGGCGATGCGATCGTCATCGACCGCGTCGGACGAGGCCTCCGACTGCATGTCGGCCCCGAGTTTGTCGCCGTCCAAGCCGTGCTCTTTGACCAGCTCCGGGAGCTTCTCAATGAGCGCGCGGGACTCAAACAACCAGTCATGGAATTCCCAAAACTTCCCCTGTTGCTGTGCCGCCCAGGCCGTGCGCGCCGCAGGCACCGCGTTGCGGTGACCTGGCAGCGGGAAGTGCTTGAAGATGAGCCGCACGTCCCCCTCAAAGGAGGCCATGGCGTCCTCGAGGGGCCCCACCGCCTTGCCGCAGTACGGGCACTCAAAATCCGAAAACTCAACGATGGTGACGAGCGCGTCGTCGGGGCCGCGCTGGGGCTCATCGCCTCGCAGCCGGACCTCGTAGCGGTTCGCGTCGCGGGGTTCGACCGGCTTGGCGAAGAACCCCTGAACGTACTGGCCAGCGAAGTAGCCGAGGCCGGTGACAGCCGTCAGCATCACGAGAAAAACCATCACGCTCCTCGCGGAGCGTTTCGGGGTGGACGGGCTGTCAGCGGAGCTCGGGGCCCCCTTTGGTTCTTGGTCGTTGGAAACGTCGGTCACGCGCACACCTCTTTGTGCTGCGCATCCTAAACCCTTCTCCCCCCTCGCACCACACCCCCGGCTGTGAGCCGTCACGGGCAAAAAAAAGAGGCGCCCCCTGCGGAGCGCCTCTTCGAGCTAGATGAGGTCCGAAGGGACTCAGCCAGCCTTTTTGCCCGCCGCAGCGGCCTTCTTCTGGGTGGCCTCAAAGCCGCCGTTCAGCTCCTCTTCGATCACCTTCTTGAAGGTGGGGAACGGCTGCGCACCGCTCATGAGGCGACCGTTGATGAGGAAGCCGGGCACGCCGCCCACGCCGTGGCTACGGCACATGGTCATGTCCGCTTGCACCTTGGCACCCGCCGCAGCCCAATCGGTCTTGAACTTGTCCACGTCGAGCCCAAGCTCCGTCGCGATCGCGACGAAGTCAGCCTCGGAGCGCTTGGACTTGTCCGCGAACAGCTTGTCGTGCATCTCCCAGAACTTGCCCTGGGCCTGCGCCGCCACCGCCGCGCGGTGCGCCGGCTCTGCTTGCTTGTGCATGGGGAGCGGGTTGTGTGCGTAGTACACGGCGACCTTGTCTCCGAACTCCTTCGCGACCTGCTCCACGGTGCCTGCCCCGCGCTTGCAGAACGGGCAGTCGAAGTCCGAGCACTCCACGATGGTGACCTTGGCTGCGTCGGATCCCTTCAGCGGGAGTCCGTCGGTCTTCACCACGCGACGCTTGAAGTCGGCGGGCGGTGGTGGAGGCGGAGCTTTGAACTCCTTCTCCCAGCTCTTGCTCATCTCCGCGTAGACCGCGTCCTTGGACACGCCCTTCTCAGCGACGAACTTCTCTGCTTTGGCTTTCTCCTCCTTGATGACGGAGTCGAACTGCTCGAACGGACGCGCGCCGGAGATGAAGCGGCCATTCACGAAGAACGCTGGGGTCCCACGGGCGCCGAACTTCTTCGCGGTCGCCATGTCGTCTGCGACGGCTTTCTTGAGATCTGCGCTGTCCATGTCTGCCTTGAACTTCGCGATGTCGAGCCCAAGCTCACCGGCGATCGTTTCGAGGTCGGCAGGCTTGAGGGTTTTTTGCTTCGCAAACATCGCGTCGTGCATCTCCCAGAACTTGCCTTGATTGTGTGCGGCGAGCCCGGCACGCGCGGCGCCGGGGGCGTCCTTGTGCATGGGGAGGGGCAGGTTACGGAAGACCACGCGGACGTCGTTGGGGTACGTCTCCTTGATCTTCTTAAGCGTCGGGTTGACGCGGGTGCAGAACGGGCATTGGAAGTCCGAGAACTCCACGATCGTGACCAGCGCGTCGGCGGGGCCCACTGCAGGTCGGTCCGCGGTGGGAACGGCGAAGTTGGTCTTGGGATCCGGGGTGCCGGGGCGACGACGCTCGGGGCGCTTGGGCGCCTTTCGCTCGGCCTTGGCGGCCTTCATGATGCGCGCGTAGACCTCACCTTTTTTGGCGCCCTTGTCCATGAGCTTCTTGGCGAGCGCCTTCTCCTCTTCGATGGCAGCCTTGATCGCGTCAACGGAGCGACCTTTGAGCATCCGACCGTTCACGAAGAAGGTGGGCGTGGAGTTCACGGCCATCTTGCGAGCGTAGGCCATGTCGTCTTTGACAGCTTGCTCGTAGGTCTTGTCGTCGAGATCCTTCTTGAGTTTCTCTACGTCGAGGCCGACTTCGCCAGCGTACTTCTCGATGTTCTCGCGCGTGAGCGTTCGAGCGTTCTCGAACAGCTTGTCGTGCAGAGCCCAGCCCTTGTCGGCGTCTTGGTTGAACGCGGCGAGGGCGGCCTGCGCGGCCGGCATGGCGTTGGGGTGAATGGACACCAGGGGCATCTGCTTGAACACCACGCGGGTGTCGGTGGCGTCCTTCATGACCTCTTTGAGGGTGTTCGTGAACTTGGAGCAGTAGGGGCACTGAAAGTCTGAGAACTCCACGATGGTGACGAGCGCCTCTTTGTCGCCTTTGACCATGTCGGTGTCGTCAAAGTCGATGCGAAAGCGCTCTTGCTTCGACTCGTTAACGACGCCGTTCATGGAGTCGTCAACGTCCGTGTGGGTGATCATTTTGCCGGAGGCTGCTG
>CALKDV010000504.1 GCA_938084085.1 uncultured Nannocystaceae bacterium | reverse complement strand
CACCCGTCATCGCCCAGGTCGCGCGGGAAGCCGGCGCGTTGACCGTCGGCGTGGTCACCAAGCCGTTCGGCTTTGAGGGGCGTCGCCGCATGAAGTTTGCGGACGAGGGCATCCTCAAACTTGAAGAGGCGGTGGACACGCTCATCACCATCCCGAACGATCGTTTGCTTCAGGTGGCGTCGCCGAACACCTCCATGACAGACGCCTTCGGGATCGCCGACGAGGTGCTCTTGCACGCGACGCAAGGTGTCTCAGATCTCATCACGGTCCCCGGCCTGATCAACGTCGACTTCGCGGATGTCCGCACCATCATGCACGACCAAGGACGAGCGCTGATGGGGATGGGCATGGCGAGCGAGGAGGGCCGCGCCATTCATGCCACGGAGATGGCCATCAACAGCCCGCTCCTCGAGGACGTCACCATCAAGGGGGCCCGCGGCATTCTCATGAACATTACGGCCGGCCCCGATCTTCGGATGGCAGAGATCAACGAAGCGGCGTCGATCATTCACGACTCGGTCGACGAGGACTGCAATATCATCTTTGGCACAGTGCTCGACGAGAACATGGGGGGGATGCTCCGCATCACGGTCATCGCGACCGGCTTCGACCTGCACATGCCGAAAGAGGACGAGCTCGGACAAGCGATTCAGCGCCACTCGGCGCGGCGCAGCGCGCCGGTCATCAACCCGATGCTGGGCGGAGGACGCATCCACGAGGGGCACGCGACCATCCATGGTCAGGTCACCCCGTCCTACCGTGGCGGTGGAGCGGTTCCACCTCGCCGCGCGTCGCAATCGCAGCCCGGGCCCGGCGCGGCCGATCCCGCGGTGAGCGGTCGTCGCCGCCAGCCGAGCGTAACGCCCATGGATCCGGCGCAGACGGGCCAGTACCCGCAGGCGGCTCAGCCGGACACGGCGAGCGGCACCTGGGCTCGCGGAGAGGTCCCCGCGGCGGCCCCAGCCGATCACGACGTGCCGGCCTACATGCGACGCCAACGATAAGCACGCCACAAAAAAAAGAGAGCGGCCGGTTACCCGAGCCGCTCTCTTTTCGTTCGACGACTTCCTTAGAGGTCGTGGGGACGCACGGTGCCGCGCTTGTTGTCCTTGGCGCGTGCGATTGCCTTCTCAAGGGCGTCATGTACGGCGTCGGACACCGCTGCGATGAGGTTGCCGTCGCTGCGCAGTCCTGCGGTACGAACGACGTCTTTCACCTTGGAACCGACGACGAGAACTTCACGATTTTTTTTCTTGCTGCTCTTTTTCTTGGCCATTGTTTCGCTTCTCCTTCTATGAGCGATTTTTCTGATAATGCCGTTCCAATAGGAATACGGCTATTTGGGTCTGAGAGCGGTTTGGTTGCCGCCTGTGCACGATCTTGGTGCTTCCGGGGTGCCAACTGCAAGCCATAAATGCCCGAATTCGGCGGAATTTTGGCCTAAATTGGCTCAAAATACTGAAAACATGGGCCTGGCGACGAAATTCATGAGATCTCGCCCGTTTTGTTTAGGAGGGCCCTCGCGACGTCAGGAGGGATGGTTGACGTGCAGAGGTGGATCGATGCGCGCGCGTGATCTTGGACGACGGTCGCGGAGCCGCCACGCCAACGACGAACCGAAGAGGGCCCGCGCATGAAGAGCGGGAGAGGTGACGTCCGCTCTTGTGGGCTGCCCCGACGGGGTGGCAGCGGGGCGAAACGGAAGCACTGAAACTCCGAACAGGGGACGGCGATCGTCGCATGTTTTTTCGTCGCTCACGGTAAACAAGGTACCCAGGGATGTTCCTCTTGAGGTCTTTTATGAGTCTTCAACGAGGGGTTTTGGAGGCCTCGAAGTGCGTGGCCGCCCTCCGTAGCTGTCATGTCGAGCCGTCCCCATCGCAACGTAAGCACCCGCCGCGGTCGTTCCGTGCGGCGTTCCGCACGTCCGACCACGACGACGCCCGTCCGCGCGCGTTCCGCTCGAAGCAAGAGCACTCGGAAAAATCGCAAGCGCGCGGTGACTGGATCTACGCGCAGCGCCACGGCTCAAGAAGTCGCTGGCTCGCCGTGGACCGCGCGATGGTCCCGCGTCCTTAACTGGGGGCGCATGCTGAGCTGGGGCGGCCGTGTCGCGGTCACCGGTGGCGTGACCTACTGCATGTTGCTCGGGGTATCCGCGGGGGTCGACTACGCCACGACCGCGCCCGACTTTGCTGTGAGTTCCCTGGTCTACGAGCCCACGGACCACCTCGAGGCCTCGGACATCCGCCAAATTTTATCCATCGAGCCGTCCACCAACATCCTCTCGCTCGATTTGGCGGAGCTCTCGAGCAAGGTCGCCGCCGAGCCGTGGGTGGCTCGGGCGTCCATCAGCCGTCAGTTGCCCGATACGCTGACGGTGCACGTCGAAGAGCACGTGCCAAAGGCCGTCATCCTGGACGGAGGATTCTTCTTGGTCGACGCCGCCGGCGAACCGTTTAAACGACTTGAGGAGGGGGAGCGGGGCACGCTTCCTATCATCTCCGGCATTGATCTCAGCGCCGGAGGGGCTGATCTCCACGAGCAACGCGCCAAGATTGATCTCGGCCTGGATGTGCTCGAGCAGTGGACCTCCAAGACCCGCCCGCAGCTGTCCGAGGTCAATGTGGGACCCCACCGAGATCTCACCCTCTATACGGCCGAGTCTGGGACGCAGCTACGGTTTGGGCGCGGAGATTTTGGGGTGCGGCTTGAGCATTATGACGGGATTCGGCTGGCCCTAGCTGGGAACGCAGAGCGTCTCGCTGTGGTGCACCTCGATCACTCGATCGACAAAAAGCGAGGCGCGAAGGTCGTTGCTAGGTTCGTCCGCGACGAGGACGGCGACCGACTTTTGGCGCAGGCGAGCGAGCACCGAAAAAGTAGCTCTAATAATGAGGTGATCTCCAAGGGTAGTGATAGGATCAAGGCGCAAGGGAAGCGAGCGCGGAGAATTCCGAGAGCACACTAGGCGAGACTTCTTATGGCGGACACCGAGACACTGATCGTTGGACTCGATATTGGATCGACGAAGGTCGCGGCGGTGATCGGTGAAGTCACCGACAACGGCGTCGAGGTCATCGGTGTGGGGACGAGCCGCTCAGAGGGGCTCCGGCAAGGCTTCGTCGTCAACATTGAGGCGACCACAAATTCCATCCGAGAGGCCATCGAGGTCGCGGAGCAGATGGCGGGCGTGGAGGTCCAATCCGTCTACGTAGGGATCGCGGGTGGACATATCCGCGGATTTGAGAGCCTCGGCCAAGTCTCCATGCGAGATCGCGAGGTCGCCGAGGAGGATGTCCTCCGTGTGATCGACCAGGCGAAGGCGGTCAATATCCCTCTCGATCAGCGAATCATTCACACGCTGCCTCTTGAGTATGTCGTCGATGGCCAGGGACAGGTGCGCGATCCTGTAGGGATCAGCGGCGTTCGGATGGAGGTGAAGGCGCATATCCTGACCGCGTCCGCCACCGCTGTCGACAACATCACCAAGTGCTGCAATCGAGCTGGGCTTGATGTGATCCAGGTGGTCTTGGAGCCGCTCGCATCCGCCGAAGCCGTGCTTGATGAGGACGAGATGGATCTTGGCGTCGTGCTGATTGACGTTGGTGGTGGGACCACGGACATCTCCGTGTACAGCGAAGGGCGCAACGTGTTCTCGACGGTGCTCGTCATGGGCAGCCAGCTCGCAACCAAAGACGCGGCCTACGGCTTAAAGACCTCGGTGACGGAGGCCGAGCAGATTAAGGTGCAGCACGGCTGCGCGTTGGAGTCGATGACGGATGATGCGGAGGTGATCGAGGTACCGGGAGTGGGTCCGCGACCGTCACACGAATATCCCAGAGCCTTCCTCGCACGAATCATTGAGTCGCGGATGGAAGAGATCTTGCTGCTCGCCCAAGAGAGTTTGGTCGCGAGCGGATATCTAGAGCTCGCGGCCAGCGGTATCGTTCTCACGGGGGGCGCCGCGCAGATGCAAGGCATGTCCGATCTCACCGAAGACATCTTCGACATGGAGGTTCGGGTAGGCAAGCCGATTTTTGACGCGCAACGTCGTCGGGGACTCCACCTCAAAGGCGGCGGGTTCTGCGAGAAGATCGGTCACGCGGGGCTCGCGACCGCCGTGGGCTTGGTCTTGTTTGGCGCGCGCGGTGATGAAGCAGGCGTCGAGACGACGACCTTCGAGATCCCGCGGCCCCGCGAGATATTCTCCGGTGAAGACAACGTCTGGAACCGAATGGTCCGCCGGGTCCGCGAAATCTTCTAGGGCGTCGAGGTGGCGGGGGCTCCGGGGCAAGATGCGTTAGCATCTGGGGGATGTCCCACCAGATCATCGAGCTTGAGGTCGCCGCGTCGACCAAGCTTCGTGTCGAGCATTGGCGCCCATCGTCTGAGGTTCGTGGCGCCGTGGTGCTCGCGCATGGATGGGGTGAACACGTTGGACGATATGCTCATCTTACAAGGGAGCTGAACGCGCGTGGGCTCGCGGTGATTGGCGCCGATCATCGTGGGATGGGGGCGTCTGGCGGGCGCCGAGGTGACATCTCAAACTTCCGCCGCTACGCAGAGGATCTTGAGGGGGTGCTTGATCACGCCCGCGGTGAATTCATGGGGGTGCCCGTCGTGGTGTATGCCCATGGGATAGGTGCGCTGATCGAGATGCTCCGACTCATCGACCGTGGCGGCGTCGACACGGGTGTGCGTGGCTCTTTGATCGCGTCTCCGCTGCTCAGTTTTTCGTCTTCGCCACCGCTCCTCGATCGCATGAGGCGATTGATGCTGCAGCGTACGGCGCCGCGAGTGACCTTGTCCGCTCCCTTCGACGTGGCGGTGCTGTGCCGGGATCAAGAGGCCGCAGACGCACGAAGCTTTGATCGGCGATGTGATGTGGACGTGTCCGCCGGCTGGCGTCGAGCTTTGAAGCAGACGATGCGGGAGGTTCGAGACGGGATCAGTCGCCTACGCGCCGCCTCGTTGTGGCTGGTACCCACTGGAGACCACCTCGCCGATTTTCGGGCCACGCTGCGCTCCTTCGAGCGGCTCCAAAATCCTCGACGCGACGCGCAGTCCATTCATTGCTTCGACGGTGCCGCGCACGAACTCCACAACGAGCCTGCGCCCCTTCGCCGAGAGATTTTCGACATCTGCGTGCCATGGATCGAGCGGAGATGCGAGATCGCGAGCCCCCCCAGCTGGACGGACGAAACGGCGGGCGACGGCCCGGGGGACACCTCACGCTGAGAGCGTCTGCATGGAGTCGATGGCGTGCACGGGGGCGTTGTCGTCCCCCATGAGGTGGGTGATCGCGGCGTACACGGCCCGCTGCTTCTCCAGCGAGCGTTTCCCCTCAAACGAGGCGCTGCGAACGACGAGGGCGAAGTGACGAGCTCCGTTGTCTGTCACCTCCGCGGTCGCCCCAGGGATCGCGGCTTCGATCGCAGAACGAAGCGCACTGGTGAGGTCTTGATGCTCCGGATCCGCAGCCATGGGCGACGATACCACCGCGAGTCACCAGCGTCAGTCCTCTCCAATAATTTTTACTTCCCGTAGGAGCCGAACGCCGAACGCGCGTTCCACCGCATCCTCGACATGCTCGATGAGTCCGATGAGATCGCGGGAGGAGCAGGGAGGGGCGACCTCACGGTCGACCACCAGCCAGTTCGCGTGCTTCTCGCTGACGACGGCACCTCCGCGGCGGTGTCCCTTGAGGCCGGCGGCCTCGATGAGCCGTCCGGCGTAGTCTCCCTCTGGGTTTTTGAACGTGCTGCCGTTGTTGGGGACGCCCATGGGCTCTCGCTGGCGTCGATGCTCGCGAAGTTTCGCGACGTCGCGCTCGATCTCCTCAAGTGGTCGAGGGCGCAGGCGGAGGAGGGCGCCGGTGATAAGCTCATCTTTGGGGAGTGCTGAGTCGCGGTAGCGAAATCCGCACTCCGTATTCGACCGACGGACCAGGTCGCCTCGCAGGTTGAGAGACTCCACCTCGACGACGACATCGATGAACTCGCCGAGGTAGGTGCCCGCGTTCATGATGAGGCCGCCACCCACGGTGCCGGGGACGCCAGCCAAGAATTCGACGCCGCCGAGCGCACGGGTGATCGCATAGTTTAAGACCCGTCCGGTGGACGCCCCAGCCTCCACCGCGACGAGCTCGGGCTCCGTGTCTTTGCGCGGTTGTGAGACCCGGTTCAGCCTTCGAAGGTTGATGACGACGCCGCGGAGTCCCCCATCTCGGACGAGGAGATTGGTGCCGCCGCCCACGAACGTGACCGGAATCTTGGCGCTGTGGGTCCGCGACAAGAGGGCGGCGAGTGCCTCTGCGTGGTCTGGGACGCACCACAGGTCGGCGGGGCCCCCGAGGCGCAGGGTGGTGTGACGCCGCATCGGGTCGTCGGGCGTCGCGGAGAGTCCGACGATGGGCTCCTCCGAGAGTTTGAGCAGGGAGGCGAGGCGAGCCCCTCGCCCGTCTGAATCGGCCGGCGGCCCCTGCGTCAAGGATTCTCCGTGATCGCTTCGGCGAGCTCGTGGCTGAGCTTGGTGATGGATCCGGCGCCCATGGTGATCACCACATCGTCAGGTTGAAGCCGGGGAATTAAGGACCTCGCGATCTCTGGGAGGGCGGGCGCGAGGGCGACGGCTCGATCGGGGGTTCGTGCGAGGACTCGCGTCACGAGCTCCGGTCCAGAGATCCCGTCAATGGGCGCCTCGCCGGCGGCATAAATATCGGTGATGAGGACCTCGTCCGCCGCGTCCAGGCTCTCCGGGAATTGCGCGATGCTGTCGCGCACTCGGGTGAAGCGGTGGGGCTGTACCACCGCGATGAGGCGGCCATGTGGGAATCGCATTCGGGCACCGCTTAAGGTCGCGGCGATCTCCGTGGGGTGATGGGCGTAGTCGTCGACGATCGTGACTCCACCGGCGCTGGCCCGGATCGTGAATCGGCGCTGCACCCCCGCGAACTGTTCGAGCGCG
>CALKDV010000503.1 GCA_938084085.1 uncultured Nannocystaceae bacterium | reverse complement strand
ATCGCGAGTGTGCCTCGCGGCGACATGCTGCGACGCCGCGCCACTCGGCTGCTGCGCAGCGGTCGACCGCGAAAAGCGAGCATCGCACTGCGCGAGCTCGCTGCGCTGACGGAGGCGCCCGCCCACTACGTGGCGCTGGGCCATTCCCTGCTTGGGGCGCGACGTACCGAAGATGGTCTGAGAGCTCTGCGCCAAGGCATGTGGCTTCACTCTCGCCAGGGCAGTCCGAACCGCGCACGCTCGGTGGCGCGGATGATCTTGGAACAAGCGCCGCACGATCAGGTCGCCCGGAAGTACGCATAGCGTAGAGACGTCGCGGTGAAATGCGCCGGCCATCTCCGCGGATACTCGTGTTTCATGGTCGCAGCTATAGTGTTCGCACGCAGCGGACACCGAGCTCTTGTGTGGTCGCAAAGAGGGGGTAGGGCGTGGCGAAATCCATGTACCAATAGGACTCACCGCCGCAGTCGATGCATGGGGAGTTTGACCAGAAGCTCGCGATGCCAGAGCAGTCCTCCTGCCAGAGCGTGGTGTCGAAAAAACAAGACGCGGTGGCGTCGATGCAGCCGATGCACGTCAGGGTTGGGTCCGCACAGGCGAGGTCGAGACACCCCGGGTCCGAGAGCAGGCACGGGCCCCCGGCGGAGAGATCGGGGCACTCCACAATCGCCGTTCGATGTTGATCGATGGTCGGAAGCGTCCAGTCGTTGAACCCCCCATTGTCGGAGTTCGCGCACAAGGACACTGCGTCTGCGTGGCTCAAGACAGTGTTGGACTGAAACCACTGCAGACCGGAGATGCCATCTTCCACGATCGGTGCACCGTCACCGTCACCGTCACCGTCACCGTCGCCGTCACCGTCACCGTCGCCGTCACCGTCGCCGTCACCGTCACCGTCACCGTCACCGCTCGTCGTCACCGTCGCCGAGCCCGATCCGCCGCTGCTTTGGGCGCCGCCGCTCCAGGTGATCCCGCTCGAGCCCGATCCGGGGGGCGCGTACGCGGGGTCCTCCTCGTCTCCCTCGCATCCAGACATTGAGAAGGACGCTGGAATCAAGAGAATCGAGCACACGAGGGCCGAGCTGACACGCCAATTCATACGAAGATCCTAGTGCAGATCGCGGCGAAGGGCGACAAGTTGGCGAGAAACCCCGAGGAGCGAGGACAGCAGGAGACCGGTCGCTCCCTCCGTGCATGCGATTCGAGCTTTGTTGGGTTCCATGGCCTGAACGGCTACAGTGGCGGGTAGATGCCTCACCCCGGTCATCCTCTGCAGACCACGGATGCGCGGGACTCCCGACGCCCTGTACATAGGCTCACGTACCCGCTCCTCCTCGCGCTGATCGGCTGGGTTTGGGGCACGTGCGCGGTGGGGTTGCTCTCCTCCAACGACGGCTCTCACTTGGCGCTGACTCGATCATTGGCGCTGCGACACGAGGCAGCGTTGGAAAACGACGCGCCGCTGACGCTGCGGGTAGACCTCGCGCGCCGCGACGGGGTGCTGTACTCAGACCGGCCCCCCGGGACCGCGATGCTCGCGATTCCTGCGGTGTGGGTTGGCGCGCAATTCGACGACGACCTGGCGGCGTGGGCCCACGGATCGCGGCGGGTGTTGCAGGTGCCAGCGGGCCCTGACTTCGCCCACACCTATCGCGTCCGAGCGCCGCGTGCCCGGCCGCTGGTCAATCTGCAAGGCAGCGCCATCTTCGCGACGTTGCACGTGGGGGTGCTCGGGTTGCTGACGTTGATCTTGGTGGGCTTGCGTCTGAGGGCGGCAGGATCGCAAGAGCGCACGATCGTATTTTGCGTGGCAGCGCTGGCGTTCGCGTCACTGTTCGGGCCCTATGCGATCACCTTGTTTAGCCACGTGCCTGCGGCATTCGCCGTGAGCTTGCTGTACTGGAGCGCGCAGAGGGTGGAGTCGTCCACGGCGATCGAGCCGCGCGTGGTGAGGAGCGCAGGCGTGCTCTTGGGTCTGGCCGCGGGTCTGGCGGTCGCCACCGACTACCTGCTGCTCGTGCCGGTCGCCGGCGTGACGATCGCGCGGATGCGGCGGGACCTCGTCGCCCCGTTCCTCGCGGGTGCGCTCGTCTTTGGTGGGGGGGCGGCGCTGTATCACACCATCGCGTTCGGTGCGCCGTGGGCGATCGGCTACGATTTTCATACGAATTTTGAATTTGCGAAATCGCGGGCGACCACGTTTAGCGGAGACACCCTCGATGGCTTCATGAGCCTCTTCGGTTTTTCAGAGGGGGGAATGGGCCGCTTGAGCCCGCTGTGGTTTTTGGGGGTCGTCGCGTTTTTTTGGTCGAAGGGATCCTCCTCGTCTCGCTGGGCCCATTGGCTGGAGCGGGGCGGGTGGTGTCTGTGGGTGATCGCGTTGGCGAGCCACCGCACGCCGATGGGCGGGGCGTTTCATGATCATCGCTATCTTCTGCCGCTCTTGCCGGTCCTCGCGTACGACCTCGGGCGCTTGATGGATCGCGTGGATGGACCACGCGTGCGCCGAATGTGGACGCTCCTTCCTTTGGTGGCGTTGGCGTCGGTCATCGGCACCTGGAGCTACATCTTCGAGATGCGACAGGTCTCTTTATTGACCGGCAGTGTAAGCATGTGGGCGCTGGCCCTCGTTGGTGCCGCGCTGGGGCTCGTCTTGAACGTCCGCGGGGAACGCGTCTCCCGCGACGACGCGACCACCGAACTCGAGGGCTGAACTAGCTGGCGCGCACCAGCGCGCCGGGACGCGCGGCGGTAAGCTGGCCTCGCTCGGTGATGACCTGACCGCCGCAGATCGTCGCGAGGTACCCGGTGGCATCTTGCAAGAGGCGTTTGCCACCGGCGGGCAGGTCGGCTTCGATTCTCGGACGATGGAGGGTGAGGCGCTCCATGTCGATGATGTTGAGGTCTGCTCGCAGCCCCTTCCGGATCACACCCCGGTCGCGGAGTCCCATAAAACATGCGTTCTTTTGGGTGAGCATGTGGACCACCTCGGGCACCGAGAATCCGGCGCGCTGCCGCTTGGCCGCGCGGTCTCGGGCCCAATGGGAGAGCATGAACGTTGGAAAGCTCGCGTCGCAGATGGTGCCGACATGCGCGCCCCCGTCCGACAACCCGCTCAGCGCCATGGGGTGTCGGAGCATCTCGTGGACCGCGTCGAGGTTGCCGAGGGCATAGTTATAGACCGGGAAGTAGAGCAGGGCGTTTCCGTCGTCTGCGAGCAGCTCGTCGTAAATCACGTCGAGCAGCCCGCGTTGTTCCCGGTGCGCCCGCGCGAGCAGCGAGGTTTTTGGATCTGGCTCGTAGTCGAAGCGCTCATCCATGGCAAACAGCCCGCGCCCAACCTCCTCAGGGTTCGCCAGGAAGTAGTCCACCAGCGGGGGGATCGAGCTGCCGTCCCCAGAGACGCGCACCGGCGCCTCCGCCAAGAGCTTGGCTTTAAACTCCGGGGCGCGCATGTGAGCGACCTGCTCCGGCAGGGGGAGATGGGCGATCTCACGGAAGCTGGGATGACCGATAAAGGGGTGAAAGGTCGCGTTGAGTCCGATCATCACGCCGATTCCACGCGCAGCAACCTGCACGTGGAGGGCGACGTCGTCGCCGGCCAGCGTGGTCACCTCGTCGAGAATGCGCCTCCACTGCTCCGTGTCGCGCACTCGCTGCAGCAAGGAGACGCTCATGGGGTGGTTTGGGATGGCCGCGCGCACCCGTCGGATCAGGTCAAACTCGGCGTCGAAACTGCTGGGACCATCGATGATGTCGAAGTCACTTACGGCCTGAATGGCGCCGTGTGTGAACTCATTGAGGACGGAGGCGATCCCGCAGAGCTCTCTCGCAGTGGCCTCCGACGAGGGGGTGGCGAGCCCCGCCGCGTTGCGGTGGTTGTCGGTCCTCCCCGTTGAAAACCCAAACGCGCCGGCTGCCAGGGCTTGTCGAAGGGACGCTCGCATCGCCTCGATATCCTCGTCTGTCGCGGCCTCCTCTGCGACCGCGCGGGCACCCATGGTGTAGACCCGCAGCGCGTCGTGGGGCACTTGGAGGGCGACGTCCATGGTGCGAGGGACGCCTGCCACCGCGTCCATGTACTCTGTAAAGCTCTCCCACTCCCAGGTGAGCCCCTCCGCGAGGGCGGTCCCGGGAATATCCTCCACACCCTCCATCAGGTCGATCAGGACTTGGTGATCCGTGGACCGCACGGGGGCGAAGCCCACCCCGCAGTTGCCCATGAGGGCGGTCGTCACGCCGTGGTAGACGGATGGGGCGAGGACGTCATCCCAGGTGACCTGGCCGTCGTAGTGCGTGTGGAGGTCGACAAAGCCTGGGGTCACGATGGCACCCGTCGCGTCGATGGTTCGCGTCGCGGAATCGGTGACCGAGCCGACGGAGACGATGGTTCCGTCGACGACTCCCACATCCCCGGAGTATCCAGAGGCGCCGGTTCCGTCATGAATAGTTCCACCCTTGATAATGAGATCGAGCATGATGTGTCCCTCGTTGAGAACTTCGATGATACCAGGGGATGGTCGAATGGGGCGGCTGTTTGTTACTAATGGGGCTGGAGATGATGGGGGTCAAACACAGCGAGGGGGAGACGCGGGGTCTGTGCCGGCAGTGCGATCGGGTCCACGTTTTGCCGCGCGATGGGGCGCTGCACGCGATGGAGGCGCTGCAACACGAACTGGCGGAGGGACGCCTCGCCGACTCCGGAGCGACCGACGAGCGCGGTCGCCCCATCGTCGACGCGAACGTGCTGCATCAACCCCGCGGGGGCAAGATGTTTGGCGTTTTGATCGGTCGTGAAACTGGAGGAGCGGTGGTCGTCCTCAGAGCGTTTTCCGGGCAGGTGGGCGGCGCGTGGAACATCCCGGGGTGGTGTCCGCCGCTGTTTGACGTGGGGGACTGGCTCTCCTTGGAGGCGACGTACGATCCAGAGATCCGGGGAGTGACCGCGGAGTTGGAGGCGTGCGAGCAGGAAGCGGCGCGCTCCGTCTTGGCGCAGCAACGCGCGGCGCTGTCCCGCAAACTCATGGAGCGGTATCACGGGCTGTACACGTTTCATAACTTCGCGGGGCGTCGGGGCGGGTGGTCACAGGTGCTCGATGGAGAGACGAGGGTCTCTTCGGGGATGGGAGACTGCTGCGCGCCCAAGCTGCTCAACGAGGCGGCGCGGCGAGGCCTCGCGCCCGCAGCCCTCGTGGAGTTTTATTGGGGGGCGACCAATCGCGCCAAAACGCGGACGCACAAAGAGACCTACTCGCCCTGCGCAGAGAAGTGCGCGCCACTGCTGGGCTTCATGCTCTGTGGCATCCGGGACACGCCGTGACTGATTCAGGGTCGTGATAGGGTTGGGATGTGGTGGCGCGTCCCCATCGTCCGACGATCTACGGTTGGCCCTCCTCGCCCTATACCGAGAAGGTCGTCCGGTATGCTCGGTTTCATCGACTTCCACACCAGCTGATCGCGCCCACGGCGTGGCTGCTCCGCCGGAAGATCACGAAGGCCGTGGGGCGACCGATCATGCCAACCTTGGAGATCTCTCGCGGGCGATGGATTCAAGATTCAAGTGAGATTATCGACTACTTCGCGGCGCAGCTCCCTCACGATGTGGCGTTCCCATCATCGCCACAGCAGCGATTGGTGAGCGCGCTGCTCGAATATTATGGGGA
The DNA here is from genome assembly GCA_938084085.1 of uncultured Nannocystaceae bacterium. Taxonomy (GTDB): domain Bacteria; phylum Myxococcota_A; class Polyangia; order Nannocystales; family Nannocystaceae; genus JAAZXR01. The sequence continues at coordinate 5,007 of CALKDV010000503.1, read as the reverse complement.
TGAGTGGATGCCCATCTTGATCATGCACACTCGATGGAACACGCCCGAAAATCGCGCCTTTGCGGAGGCCGAGTTCGCGGCGACGGGGTTGCCGTGGATGCCTTCGGCGTTGGCGAGACGCGCGCTGCGACCGATCTCAGAGAAAATGTCCTCCTATCGAGAGGTGCTGGGGATCACGGAGGAGAGCATCCCCGGGGTTGAGCGCCGCATCGACGCGCTCTTGCGCCTCTTGAACACGCATTTTGAGGCGACGCCGTTCTTGCTTGGAGACACCCCGTGCACGGGAGATTTCGCGCTCTGCGGTCCTCTGTATGCCCACATCTATCGCGACCCAGGCTCCCGGCATCGCTTCGATGGACACGAGCATGTCAAGCGCTGGATGGAGCGGCTCGCCGTTCCCCCGTCTTCTCCGGGTAGGTTTTTGGAGGACGGGGCGGTGCCACCGACCCTCGAACCACTCCTCGCGAGTGTCTTCGCGGAGCAGTGGCCCTTCGCGAGCGAGGTGGTAGGGGCCGTGGCGAGGTTCACGTCGCAGTCACCGGGGATGCCGCTGCCCCGCGGTCTGGGATGGGCGCCGTGTACCCTTGGCGGCGTGAAGACGCGTCGAAAGATCGCCACGGAATCTCAGTGGAAGATTCAACGCGTGTTGGAAGTGTATCAACAGCCGTGGGTGTGCGAGTCCACGCAGGTCGAGTCCTTGCTTGAGCGGGTGAACGGAGCGGCGCTCACGAACATCCGCGTGGATCACCCGGTGGTGCGGCGGCGAGGGAGAGCCCACTTCCTCCATCAAACGAAGCGCGCGGAGCCAGGTTCCCCGGCCCCGTCGTCGTCTGCGGCAGACTGATACTGGGGGTCGAGGAGAGCCGCGATGCGGCCCATCACGATTTTCGTCATCGTCTCAAGCCTGTCTCCGTGGTCTTGTTTGATCCTGCGGGAGAACGGCACCGCGTCATCGACGATCCGGTGGGGGGAGAGTTCGGGCCCATCCACGGCCAACGGCGGGCCCACCCGGTAGACCACGTCGCCGCCCTTGGAGAGGGGGCTGTTTCCGGGGTAGAGGTGATCGCTCCCGTTGCAGCCTACGGGGATGATGGGAAGCTCGAGGAACTGACTAACCTCGACCAGGCCGGTGTGGCCGGGTTTGAGGGTGAGGGAGCGCGTCCCCTCGGGGAAGACCAAAAGGTTCAATCCGAGTTCATGAACAGCGCGCGAGTTGAGCGCCATGACCTTTCGCATCAACCTCTCGAAGCGAGCTTCGAATTCGGTGGTGAAGTCTTCGGGAGATTCCCCGAGCAAGGACGACATCGCGTCCGAGCAGGTCCGCTCCGCGACGTCGACGCCGTTGGTGAGGTCGCGCAGATAGCGATACTCATCTCCGCTAGGCACGCGCCCCGCGTGTTCTCGGAACGATGTGGTGAGCAGGTAGCCTCGCGAGGGGAGCGGGATATTGTTGGTCTGGTTCAAAAACCAGGTCATAAAGGCGTTCTCGTAGTACTTGCCTTTCACCCACGTGGCCGTGAACGGGAGTCCATGGCGATACATTTGATACTGGAATGGCCAGTAGTTGAAGCGATCTGTGTGGTTCATCGCCAAGATCGCTCCGCCCTTGTGCGGGAGGTTCTCCACACCCTCGATCGTGATGGAGGTGCGGCGAGGGAACCGATAGTCCGGCGACAACACCAGGTTCGCGAACAGGATCTGTCCGCGCGGACGTCGATGAAGCTTCAGCTGCTCAAGATGTTCGCCGTCGATGACCGGCATAGGGGAAGTTTCCGAGGCCTTGACCCGCGTGTCAACTCGCGTCTCGCAGGGACACCCCCGCCGACGTCGAGGCGACGTCAGGGGTGTCGGCGCGTGGGAGCCGCTCTCACGGCGGCCCCGCGTTTCCCGGCTCTACGGAGCCGAGGGCAGGGTGACGTTTGGGTTGAGAGAGTACAGGCCGGTGATGGAGGCTTGCGCGAGCACGTGCCCTTCCATTGCCGCTTGGGCGGCATCGAGGGTGAAGTTTTCTCCTACCTCAAGCTTCTCCACGTCCAGCGCGTAGACCGTCGTGACATAGTGATGGACGCGCTCATCATTCCATGGGGGGCATGGTCCATCGTATCCGCCGTAGCTCCCGGCCATATTCTCATCGGCAGCGAACCACTTTGTGTAGTCGTTGACGCCTCGAGTGCCCAGCTCGGTGGGCCCGGGAGGTTTGCCCTTCGGGGTGATTGCGTCGGAATCAGCGCCTGCCGCAACGGCAGTGGTCGCGGCGGGCACGTCCACCAGGATCCAATGGACAAAGGTGATGCGCGCGAGACCCTCTGGGACTGTTTTGCCCTCTTGATTCACATCGTCGAGGGCCGAGGGGACGTCGGGATCGTGCATGACGATCGCGAAGGACTTTGTGGCCTCGGGGGCTCCTGCCCAGCGAAGCTCGGGGTTGATATTCGTGCCGAGACCCACATGGCCCTCCACGGCGGGAATGCAAAATGCGTTCGCCTCCGGAATGGCCGCGCCGTCGCTCCACGTCGCAGATGTCACCGTGAAGGGGTCGGGCGCGGGGGCCGGCGCATCGGGCGCTTCGTCATTGGACGCAGGGGAGGGGGTCGAAGTTTCGGGCTTGGGTCCGCAACCGGCGACAGTGAGGGGTAACGCGAGGGCAATTAAGCTGCTCAACAATGGGATGCGCATGGGCCAGACGGTATCAGGTTCTGAGGGCTTCAAACACCACGAGCTGCGGCCATGTGCAGGCTCATTATTGAACCTTCATGGCTGGGTTGTGAGCACGGGGGGCGGCGAGGCACCGCGCGCCAAAACACCGATGCAATCGCCGAATGGAGGGTCTATGCTTCCAGGGATTTTCACCGGGATGTCCCCGGTGGGTGCTCGCGTACAGCGAGGCAGAAGGTACACACGATGACAGGTACTCCACGCTCTCCTTCTCTTTTTTGGTCTCGTTCCATACGCTCGCGAACAGGACTGACCTCGATGGCGCTCTCGCTCGCTTTGATCGGGTGTGGGGGCCAGGCACCGTCTCCCAAGGGCCCCGAGGAGCTCAACGCGACGTTGTTTCATCAACTGTCTGCCGAGTATCGAGCGGTGGTTCGCCACATCTTTGTTGCGGCGGAGTCGAGGCTTGAGGCTCAACTTCTCGTCCCTGACGCGTCGGCACTCGAGGCGGTGACGACCGTGGCAGACAAGCCTCCCGCGATCATTGTGGATGTGGACGAGACGATGCTTGACAACTCACCCTGGCAGGTGAGGGCGATGCGGGCAGGGACGGCGTATCCCGTGGGGTGGGCCGAGTGGTGTGAAGAGGCGAGCGCCGAGGCCCTGCCCGGGGCGGTTGAGTTTGCGCAGGCCGCGGCGGCCAAGGGGGTCACCATATTCTATGTGACAAACCGCGACGTGAGCGTGGACGACGCGACGGCCAGAAATCTCGCCGCGCGAGGCTTCCCGATGGCGGCAGGTATCGATGTCGTCCTCACCAAGAACGAACGGGAGGACTGGGGCTCTGATAAAACCAGTCGAAGACTCCATGTGGCCGAGCAATATCGGGTCGTGATGCTGCTCGGGGACAACCTCGGAGACTTTATCGGTGACGAGTACACGCGCCTCGACAACGCAGGCCGTCGTGACGCGGTCGATCGTTTTATGACGCATTGGGGGACCGACTGGTTCATGATCCCCAACGCGATCTACGGAGGATGGTCTCAGGCGGCGGTGGGGTATCGGCGCGGGCTTGGGAAGGCTGGAGAGCTGCGTCGAAAGCTCCGTGCGTTGGATGACGGTCGGCGTCGCCCATAGGGTGCAGCCGTCACCTGGCTCACGGAGAAGGGGGGGCGGTGGACTGTCCCTTAGAGGCTCCCGCCGCCGACGGGTGAGTCGCGACCTTGCGAGGTGGACGTCTCAGTTTTGAGGACCTGCGCGATATTTCGAAGGCAGCATCGGCCCTCTGGATTTTTGATTTGGCACTGACCCAAGCCTTCACGGCACCGAGATTGGATCTCGAGGACGATAGGATTGACTGAATGGGTGCCGTGCATGGAGCGCTCGAGAGCGGAGATGCGATACTCAAAACAAAAACAGATGAGTGGGTCGGGGGATCGCGCTTTATGGTGCACTGTCGCGGAGACCTCGGTCACCGAAATCGTGGCGCTCGCGCCGTAGTAGGCGACGGGACACGCCGAGGAAAGGCACGCTCTCCAGGGCGCCTCCGCCTCACGTACGCGATCAGCGGGGATGGGGCGCATGGAGCGTCGCATCGATGTGATCGTGGCCAAAGGTGTCGCTCGGCCGAGCGCGTCACATTCGGGACACGGACGGGGGGTTGAGTCGCCCGCAGCCGGCTGCGGGGTAGCTTCAAGGGTGCCGTCGCAGCACGGAGACTCCGTCGCTAATGGGGATAAAATCCCTGGATTACTCATTGAGGGATCAAGCTCGCCGGTAAGCGAAATATGAGGAACTGATGGTCTGGGTTGGTCCCCCCGGGCCACAAGAAGGGGCTCGCCGGGTCATTGAGATCCCAGTCAAACCACATCCAGGTCGCCTCAGGGTCCATCACGGTTTGGCAGACGAGGGGGAATTCGTTGCCAGCTTGGGGCCCGCCGCTGTATGGGGTTGTGTTGTCTTCCCCAACCGCCAGCGCGCCGAGCATCGTCCCGTTCTGGTCGACCCAGCCGCCGCTCGTCGTGGCGGGGTCGAGACTCCCAACGTTACACTGACCGATCATTTGATCGATGAGCACGTTGGAGGGGCCGCCCGAGCCAGGGTTGAAGTTCATTCCCGTCGCGCAGACCTGCCAACCTGGATCTCCGGTGTAGACAACCGGGCCAAACGTGCCGCCACCATCAGAGCGCCGAAACTGGCCAAGGACTCCTTGCGTAACCGAGCTGTCGGCCCAGGCGACGATGTAGAGGGCTTGCGCCTGATCTGCTTCGGATGGATCGATCACATAGGTTTCAGGACCGCTACCGCAGTTAAAGATCTCTCCTGCAAGCGACGCCTCAAGCCCTCCGTAAT
>CALKDV010000502.1 GCA_938084085.1 uncultured Nannocystaceae bacterium | reverse complement strand
GCTGCTGCTTTCGGCCACCCTCGCGGTGACGCTCGCGGGCGGCTTGATGGTGGGGATGGGCGCCGAGTTCGATGCCTCGGTGCTGGTGCTGAGCCTGGCGGGTGTGGTGCTCCTCGCGACGCTCCGGCAGATGTTCGCTGTGGTCGCCGCCCTCGCGGGCGGAAATGACGGTGCCCTCGCGCGCGCGGCCGGAGCTCCCGGCGGCGAGGAGCGCTCTGTGTTGGCGCAAGAGCAGCGCCGGGTGCTTCGCGCGATCAAAGAGCTCGACTTTGATCACGCCATGGGCAAGCTTTCCACGGCGGACCACACCGCGATTTTGCAGCGCTACAAGCTTCGAGCTGTGGAGCTTATGCGCGGGCTCGACAAGGGGGGCGCTCTCCATCCGCAGACGGTGACGGCGCTAGCGCAGGGCGTGGACCGCTCCGCAGCGCGCACCGACTCCTCGCTCGATTGTGGCGCCTGTGGGATCAAAAACGACGTGGACGCCCGCTTTTGCAAGGCCTGCGGCGAGGGGCTGTTGGAGGCGCAGACTTGAAAGCGTACGGCGCCCGGAGGCGGCGCGCGCGGACGCTTTGCGGGGCTGCGTTTGCAGCATCGGTCGGCGCAGCAGCGGCGCTGCTGACACCGCCTGTGGCGAGCGGAGCGCCTGCGATGCCCGACCCGAGCCAGATGTCTGGGATCCCGCGCCCCGACCCCGCTGTTCCTGCCGACCAGATCACGGTGCGCTGCTTGCTCGGGGGATTCTCCGAGCCTGCGGTGGGCGTGGAGGTGACCCTCAGCGCCGCGGACGGAGGCCCACCGCTAGCGCTGAAGGCGACCACGGACGCGGCCGGCCGCGCGACGCTTACGGGGCTCTCGGACGCCGCCGGGCGCGTGGTGAAGGCCTCGGCCGTGCTCGGCGAGGCGCCTGTAGAGACGCTCCCGATCCAGGTGCGCGCGGACATGGGCTCGCGGGTGCTGCTCGTCAAGGGAGCCACCCCGGCAGCGCGAGGTGGCGCCACGAGCTCGCCGGGTGGGGCGCCTGCCCACCCAGGAGCGCCGGCCCACGGCGCCAGCGCGCCCGGTGCCGCGGAGGTCGAATTTCGAGAGGGGGTTCCCTTCGCGCTGCCGGCGGATGCGGGGGCGGTTCGGGGGCCGGGCACCTTGGTGGTCGGACTCATCGAACCCAACGCCCAGCGGCCCCAGCCTCAAGCGGGGCAGGCCATCACCATCGAGATTCGGCCCCCAGGACAAGACAGCGAGGCGCCGGCGCTGCGGGAGACGGTCACCGACGCGGACGGTCGCGCGTTCTTCAAGGGGCTCACGGCGCCGGCCATCGAGGCGGGCAGCACGATCATCGTGGTCGCCCAGGTCGTGGAGGGAGAGCCCCCCCGACGCAGCGTGCCGTTCACCATGGGAGACACGCCCATGGCGGTGGTGTTTACACCCTCGCGCATGCTCGATCAGCCCAGCGCTCCGCCGCCTGCCCCCACGAAGGCTGTGACGGCCCAGCCGCCACGATTGGATCGGAGCCTGCCGTCCGGGACCCTGGTCGGCCAAGCGATCGACGCCACCGGCGCGCCCGTCTCGGGACTTGCGGTGACCGCGGAGCGCCGCGACATGACCGGACAAAACCAGCGATGGTCTGCGACGACCGACGCGCGAGGGGAGGCGAGGTTTGACGGGCTCCCCACCGGTTCCGAGGGGCTGTACTCCCTCGTCGTGGAGCGCGACAGCGCGCCGTTTCGCTCGTCTTTTTTCGAGCTGCTCGACGTGGCCGGTCTGCGCGCTCAGGTGCGAACCTTCCCCATCTCCAACGATCGAAATATCCTCAAGTCGGCGGTGCAAGTTGAAGTCAGGCCGCTTGAGAACAATGAGTCTCAAGTTATACAAATCTATGAGGTTTTTGCGGAAGGCGAGTTCGCGTACTGGCCCACGCAGGAGGTGCGGATTCGGGGGGCTTCCCGCGCCCACGGGTTGCAGGTGATGCCCCAGGCGAAGCGGTGGCTCAACGAACAGGAGAGCGCTCCGTTCGCTACGCTCGCTCGACCGATCGAGCCCGGTGAGGTCGTCCAACTCTCCACGGCCTACTTGCTGCCTCACGACGGCGAGGCGGTGTACGAGTGGAGGGCGCCGTTCCCCTTGGTCCAGGCCACCGCGGTGCTCGCGCCAGACCTGTCGGTGTCGGAGGGGGCCGAGGGCCCCGGGCGCGCACCGCCTCACGAGGACGGCGCGGCGCAGGTGAAGTTGTACGAGATCAAGATCGGTGATTGGGAGGAGGGGGACTGTGCAGCCGGCGGGGAAGGATGCACCGCTGAGAACTGGGCCGACACAGGCGCCGGGGTCGAACTCACCGTCTCCAAGTTGCCCACGAGCGCTCAGTGGGCGAAGCAGCTCGGCGTGGGTTTGATCGTCGCCTTCAGCGGATTGATCGGCGGGAGCCTGCTGTTTCGTCGACGGCTGTCGGCGGCGGACGCCCTCGACGCTCGCCGAGCGTCACTGCTCGAGCGCATCGCCGCGTTGGACGTGAACCCGGACGCGGGGGACGTGGCCGCGCGCAGAGCTGCGCTCGTCGCCGCGCTCGATGAGGTCTGTCGAAAGCTCGACTCTCTGCGAGACGCCGGGCACAATCGAGGGGCGTGAGCGCCTCCATCATCCCCTGCGAGCTCCGCTCCGTGGTCAAAAGCTTCGGCAGGACCGCGGTGCTCCGTGGGGTGTCCTTGGCGCTCGACGCCGGGCAAATTACAGGGCTGTCCGGCATCAACGGCGCCGGCAAGACCACACTGTTTCGAATTCTCGCCGGGCTTGAGGACGCGGACAGCGGCGAGCTCGTTTTTGGCGCTTCGGGGGAGGTGGGGTTGCGCGAAGGGGTCCGCGAGCAGGTCGCCTTTGTCACCCACGCACCCCAACTCTATCCGCTGTTGAGCGCTCGCGAGAACCTGCAGCTTTTCGCCGACCTACGGAGCGCCCGCGGCTGCGAGACCATGCCGGCGAGGGAGGCGCTCATGACCGTCGGACTTGAAGCGGTGAGTGACCAGGCGGTCCGGACGTTCTCGCGCGGGATGGCGCAACGGGTGGTGCTCGCGCGCGCGATCGCGGCGCGTCCCTCCTTGTTGCTGCTCGACGAGCCGTTCACCGCGCTCGACACGGAGGGCCAAGAACTCGTCCTCCGCGTTTTGCTGGAGGCGAAGGAGCGGGGCGCCAGCGTGTTGCTCTCGTCGCACGACCTCGCCCGGCTACGCGAGGTGTCCGACAGGGTCGTCCGACTCCACGCGGGCCGACTGGAGAGCCCGCGAGAGCCCACCGGCCACGAGGGGGCCGAGGGCGTGAAGGCCCGGCTGCCGGAGTCGAGCGCCACCACCCGGGGCTGAAGCGTGGGGGCCCGCCCCGGAGGAGAAGGTCGCCGATGACGCCCAGTCTCGACGACCTGCGCGTTGACGCCCGAAGTGGGGTTGGTCCTCCCTCCGTGCTACAAAACGGCTCGGTGACGACGCTTCGTCAGACATGGATCCTCGCCCGCAACGACCTCCGCCAGGAATTGCGAGAGCTTGAGTTGCTGATCACTTCGGTGTTTTTTACGGTCGTGATCTTGGCGTTGTACGCGGTCAGCTTCGCGGAAATGTCGAAGTCTGCCCAGCCCAAGGCGGTGCCGGGCATGCTGTGGATCGCGCTCGCGTTTGTGGGCGCGCTGACGCTCACGCGGGTCTTCGAGCGCGAGCGAGAGGCCGACACCTTCGGGGCGCTGCTCGCGGCGCCCGTGAATCGAGTCGCGATGTACGGCGCCAAGTTTTCGGTGACGCTGGCGGTGTTGTGCGTCTGCGCGGCGGTGCTGGTGCCCGGCCTGCTGCTGGTGTTCCCGAGCAGCGGGGTGGAGGGCTGGTCCGCGCTCGAGATGCTCGCGACCGTGTTGCTCGGGTGCGCGGGATTCGCCGCCGTGGGAACGCTCTTCGCGGCGGGCTTGGCCCACGGTGGCGGCAAAAACGTGCTGCTGTCCGTGGTGCTGTATCCGCTCACGACGCCGGTGCTCATGATGAGCCTGGTCGCGACCCAGCGCGTGCTTCAAGCCCATCCAGGGGCGTGGGATATCCTGGCGAAGATCGCGGCGGTGGACGTGATCTTGCTGATCGTGGGCGGCGCACTTTTTGAGAGCGTGCTCGTGGGCGGCGCGGCGCGGGGCTCGGGCGGCGGCGACTCGTCCACCGGTGCGGGCGGGGCGCGTGCTCCGCGAACAGGAGAAGTGGGTCCAGATATGCTAGGAGACGACGTGAGATGAGTGCTCTCCTCCGATCGTTCGGGCGCCCCGGCGTCTTGTTGTTCGCCGCGCTGGTGACCTTCCCCTACGCGCTTCAGCGGGTGTTTTTGCACACACCGATCGAGTCGGAGATGGGCACGGCTCAAAAGATCTTCTATTTCCATCTACCGATGGCGTGGGGCCTCATGCTGTTCGCGATGATCTCCGGGGTGGCGGCGGCGCTCCAGCTGTTGCGCCGCTCCGAGCGCGCAGAGGACGTGGCGAAGGCGGCGGGCGAGGTGTGCGCGCTGCTGGGCATCGGCGCGCTCATGTCCGGTGCGATCTGGGGTGACGCGACGTGGGGGACGCCGTGGACCGGCGACGCTCGCCTCGTCACGACGGCGCTCCTTGAGCTCGTGTTCATCGCGTACTTGATCGTCGCAAAGTTCGGAGGCCCCATGGCGGGGCGCCTGGCCGCGGCGCTCGCGGTCTTTGGCGCCCTCGACGTGCCGATCATCTACTACTCCGTGAAGATCTGGAAGACGACGCACCCCAAGGCGCAGGTGGTGCAATCGTTGCCCCCAGAGATGTGGGCCAGCCTCTGGCCGTGCTTGTTCGCGATCCTCGCCTGCAGCTTCGCGCTGTTCGAGCTTCGGCTGCGGCAAGAGCGGGTCGAGCGTCGGCTTGATGAGGCGTGGCTCGCATTGTCTGCGGGTGACGCGGCGCCAGCGGAGCACACCGCGCTCTCGGGAAGGTCAGCATGAACCCCACGATTCCTACGTTAACGAAAGCCCCTCCCACCGCCGATCAAGGTGCGGCACCCGCCGCAGCGGAGGACGGGTACGAAGCAGTGACCGGTCTCGACAAGGAGACCGTGGCGCTCAAGCGCACCTACGAGGCGGAGGTCGAGGCCAAAGTCGCCAGCGACTACAGCCACATCGTGTGGGCCTATGGGATCTTGTGGTCCTTGTTTTGCGGTTTCGCGATCGTCTTACTCGTGCGCGGTTCTCGGCAGCAACGAGACCTTCAGGCGCTTCGGCGAGAGCTCGAACGGCGAGGGGAACAAGCTGTGGACGGGCCATGACGCTCGGCCACTTCATCTACATCCCGGGGATCCTGTTGCTTGGCGTGGTGATCGGCTACGTCCTGGGGGGACGCGCCGCGGCCGTGGAGGCCGAAGATGCGCAGGCGCGCGACCTTCGCCGCGCGGCGCGAGAGGCACGTCGCAAGGCTCGCGCTGCGGACCCACCCTCGAAGGCCGAGTGAGCGGCGCTCGAACGCCATCCTCGCGCGTGTGAGATTTTTGCCGCGCGGTCGCTTGCGCCGACGCGTATGCGGGGATACTCATCCCTCGGGTGCGCGGTGACGCGAGACGCGTCGCGACGCGCGCCCACAAGAGACACCATGTTCAATCCGTCATTTTCCGAAGAACAAGAACAACTGACTGAGGCCGCCCGCAAGTTTGTCGCGGAGCGAGTCATCCCTGGAGTCCACGAGTGGGACGAGACCGAGACCTTCCCGGTAGAGGTGTTCAAAGAGGCGTGGGAGCTGGGCTTGATGAACGTGGAGATCCCGGAGGAGTTTGGAGGCCTCGGTTTGTCCACTGTGGAAGGATGCCTGATATCCGAAGAGTTCTCCTACGGCTGCGCCGGCATCGGGACCTCTGTCATGTGCAATCACCTCGGCTCGTTGCCGCTGATGGTCGCCGGGACGGCCGAGCAAAAAAAGAAATGGCTCGGTCGTTTGATGGATGAGTTCTGCTTCGTGAGCTACGCCTGCTCGGAGCCGGACGCAGGATCCGACGTTGCGGCCATGAAGACGAAGATCGTCAAGGACGGCAATGAGTGGGTGATTTCGGGCCAGAAGCGGTGGATCACCAACGGGGGGCACGCCAGCTTCTACACGGGTTTCGCCACCATGGATCCGGCCATGGGACACAAGGGGATCACCGCCTTTGTCGTCGACCGTGACACGAAGGGCGTCTCGGTCGGGAAAAAAGAGAAAAAACTCGGCCAGCGCACCTCCGACACCACGGACGTCATCTTCGACGACGTTCGGATCCCCGAAGACCAGCTGCTCGGCAAGCCGGGCGGCGGTTTCTACGTGGCCATGGAGGTCTTCGATAAGTCACGGCCCATGATCGGCTCGGGCTGCGCCGGAATCATCCGCCGTTGCCTCGAGGAGTCCAAACGCTACGCGCTCGAGCGCAAGACTTTTGGAGTCCCGATCGCGCAACACCAGGCGATTCAGATGATCCTCGCCGACATGGCCATCGCCTACGAGGCCACTCGCTTGCTGTACACCAAGGCTGCGTGGGAGGTAGACCAAGGTCTCAAGCGGCCGATAACTTCGTCGCTCGCGAAGTGCTACGCGGCGGACGCCGCCGTTCGGTGTGCGACGGACGCGGTGCAGGTCTTCGGCGGCTACGGTTACACGCGAGAGTACCCCGTGGAGAAGCTCTACCGAGACGCGAAGTTGATGCAGATCTACGAGGGGACCTCGCAAGTGCAGCGAATGGTCATCGCTCGAAATCTCTTGCGCGGCAGCTAGCGGGTCGCGCGTGGACCAGCGAGCCATCGGCGTATTCGACTCCGGGGTCGGAGGACTGACGGTCCTCCGCGCCCTTCGAGACGCCATGCCCGGGGAGTCCTTCGTCTACCTCGGCGACACCGCTCGACTTCCGTACGGGACGAAAGGGCCGGAGACGGTCCGGCGCTACGCTCAGCAAGCGGCGGCGCACCTCGTGGCCCGTGATGTCAAGATGATCGTCATCGCCTGTAACACCGCGTCGGCGGTGGCGGTGGAGCACCTCCGCGAGCGGTTGGCTCCCGTGCCGGTGGTTGGGGTCATCGATCCCGGGGCGCGGGCCTTGTGCGCGGCGACGACGACGAAGCACGTGGCGGTCCTCGCGACGCCTGGCACCGTCTCGGGCGGGGCGTACGAGGCCGCGATCTCAGGTATCGAGCCATCTGCGACGGTGACGTCCCTGGCGTGCGCGCTGTTCGTGTCGTTGGCCGAGGAGGGGTGGGCGAGCGGCCCCGTGGCCGAGGCGGCTGTGCGGGCCTATCTGCAGCCGCTCATCTCGCCGGAGACGGGCGCCCCCTCCGTCGACGCGCTCGTGCTCGGCTGCACCCACTTCCCGATCCTTCGTGACGCGGTGGAGACCTTCCTAGGTCCAAACGTGACCGTGGTCGATTCGGCGGGGACCACCGCCCGCGCGGTGAAGGCGGAACTGCGCAAGCGTGGCCTCGAAACGGGGTCTGCGCAGGGCGACGTCCAATTCCTCGCCACGGACGAGCCGGGACGATTCGCCCACGTGGGGGCTATTTTTATCGGCGAGAGCGTCGCGGTGTCCGACGTTGAACGCATCGACTTGTGATAGGGTCGGCCCATCATGAGGAAAACTCCTTTGATCGTTCTGGCCTCGACGCTCGTGGCGTCGCTCTCGCTTCCCAGCACCGCGATCGCGGGCGACCTGCAGGGCACGGCGCAGCACGTGAATGAGCCGGACGAGCCGGCCGCGGAAGACGCCGAGGAGTCGACCACCGAGGAAGTCGCCAAGGAAGCCCCTGCCGAGGCTGGGGCGGACGACGATGCTCGCGCCGCCTACAAGGCCGGCAAGACCGCCTTCCGATTGGGCCGATTTGACGAGGCCATCCCAAAGTTTGAGGAGGCGTACGCGCTGTCGGGAAACGCGGCCGTGCTGTTCAATATTGCGTTGGCCTACGAGCGCCTCGGCGAGAACAAAAAAGATGTGCAGGCGCTCCGCAACGCGAAGACCGCCTATCAAAACTATCTCGGTGAGGTTCGTAAAAACGATCTGCTCGACCCCGACACGGCGAGCGAGACCACGGAGAAGATCGAGGGGACCATCGCGCGCCTCAACGAGGAGATCGAGTCGCGTGATGCCGAAGCAGAGGCGGCACGACAGGCCGCTGAAGGTCCAGGAACCGGCGCGGCGCAGGTGCCCGACGATCGTGAAGAGCGTCGCGCGGCGCTCATGAAAAAGAGCAAGACCTGGCTCGGCGTGGGAGCGGGCGCGGGTGGCGTGCTCGTCGCGGCAGGGGCCGCCCTCACCGTTGTCTTTGGGCAGCAGGGGAAAAAAGCATCTGACGCCCTGAAAGCAGACTTCGACGCCTACAACGCCAACAACTGCGGGACGGCGAGTCAGATGGGCACCACGTGCCAAGACACCTACAACGACATCCAGGACCGCAAGTCGGAGGGGGACCGCGCGAACACCATGTTGTTCGCCGTGGGCTTACCCGTCACGATCGTGGGTGCAGCGGTGCTCGGTGCTGGCGTTGGTATGGGGCTCAAGTTTCGCAAGCAAGCGGGAGCCCTCGGCGAAGAAACTCCGTCAGTGTCGGTGCTGCCGTCGCTCGGTGGCCTGGTGCTGCAAGGGCGCTTCTAGCGGATCTCACCATCTCGCGGCTGACCTCTCGTCCGGGGGACGGTGCGATCTCCGGTGGGTGCGCCGCCGAGTCGGCCGTTTGATTGTGAACGGGGAGAGGGCTGCCGTCCGCGGGGAGAACCGGTCAATTCGCGGTCCCAGCGGACTACGGCTGCCCGCTCGATATCCGCAGGGCATCGAGGGCGGCGGAATCGTACAAGTGGCTGTTTTGCTTGGGGATCTCCCCCCTCACTCAGGGTCGAATACGCGCAGACAATCGGTTGTTCCACCCGGCGGCGCCAACTGCGGAGCGGCGCCACGGGCGAGGGAAGGGCGAATTGGCGAGTTTTGGGGTTCGTCGTGCACGGTGGCGCATGAAGAGCGCACCGTCGAACGCGCCAACCTCGCGCCTCGAGCGGGAGATTCGTGCATGCGCAATCGAGCGAAATTTATCTCGTAGGGTCGGTCACGGGTCCAAACGCGATGATCCAGGGGCGCCGGCTGTGATATAGCAGTGCTTCGAAACGCGTCATCTTTGACGTTTAGGAGAATCACGCACGTGAAGCGCACCGTCCTCACCTCTTCGCTATCGCTTCTCATGGCTGGCCTTCCGGCGGCCTTCACTTTGCTGTCACCGAACGCAGCGTTCGCTGCAGACGACGGAGAAATCCGCGGTCGGGTCACGAACAGCACGGACCGTCAGCCCTTGGCGGGAGCGCTCGTCATCGTTCAGTGCTCGTGTCTGAGCAGCTCGCTCGAGGTCACGACGAACGCCCGCGGCATCTATCGGTTCTCGAACTTGCCTCCAGGCAACTACACCATTCAGGTGCTGAGCGGTGAGGCGGACGTGTCAAAGGTGACGCAGCTCCCGCGCTCCGCCCAGTTCCGAGCCGACTTTAGCCTCAACCCGAGCGTTCGCTTCGTGGAGGAGGTTGTCGTGGAGAGCACGGCCGTTCGCCAAGACACCGCGTCGGCCACCAAGCTCGACATGGAGGCGGTCAAGAACCTCCCGGTGGGAAGCTCTACCTCGCGCGACTTCACAGCTGCTGTGGACATCGCGGCCACGGCAGGACGCGACTCCGCAGGTATTACGCTCGCGGGGACGACAGGCGCGGAGACCAAATACACGGTCAACGGCGCCAACGTGTCGAATCCGGCCTTCGGTACGGTCGGCGCCTCGATTATTCAGGAGTTTGTCTCCACCATCGAGATTCAAGAAGCAGGGTACGACGCCGAGTATGGCGGGGCCTCTGGTGGACAGGTGTCTGCGCGACGGGTCTCGGGTACAAACACCTTCCGCGGTGAAGCC
>CALKDV010000501.1 GCA_938084085.1 uncultured Nannocystaceae bacterium | reverse complement strand
CCTCCACACGCATCGCGATCTCAAGTTGTTGGGCATAGCCGAGGTCCTCAGGCTCCACCGACTCGTGACGCTGCACGTACGACGCCACCACCCGCGCGGGATCCCGAATGAGCAGCACGTTGTCGAAGCCATCAAGCCAGTCGCGGCCCATCGTCGGAAGAAGATGATGTGCCATGTGTTTTTGATACCAGATCGGCCGCGGACGGGGTGGCGGAGCGCAAAGGTCTGCGACGACGCGACGCCACTCGAGCTCCATCTGCGCCATAATCTCCTGCGCTCCAGGGTGGGGCTTAGACGTCTCTCGCAAATAGACGCCGTACAGCGGTTCGTCGCTCACGCATGTGTCGCTCCGGTTCTCAAAGGATCGCATGAGCGCGGTCGAGAGGTTACGAGGCCCCGACCACACCGCAACGCGTCGCGTACGATCGCTCACCCGAGCTCGCACTCCCGCCCAACCGCCGCTCGGTACAGCGCCTGGATCCGGCGCGTGACCAGACCCGCCAATACTCCCTCGCCGATCCTCCGACCATCCACCTCGCGTACCGGGATAATCCCGGAATAGGTCCCCGTGCAAAACGCCTCGTCGGCGTCGTAGACCTGGGTCAAAGAGAAGTCCTGCGCCCGCGTGACAATCCCGGCATCACGAGCAAGCGACAGCACCTTGCCGCGGGTGACGCCGTGCAAGCAGTACTTCCCAGAAGAGGTCCACAACTCGCCCTTTCGAATCACAAAGAAGTGGGTGGAGTTGCACGTCGCCACAAAGCCCTGCGGGTCGAGCATCAACCCCTCGTCGGCGCCCGCTTTTTGCGCCTGAATGCACGCGGTGACGCAGTTGAGCTTGGAGTGAGAGTTCCACCCCGGGTCTTGGACGTCCGGGCGACCCCGGCGCACGTGCACCGTGAACAGCCGCAGTCCGCGCTCGTAGACCTCGGGAGCGGGCTCTTTCCACTCCGCGGCGATCACCACCGTGGCGGCGCCGACGTTCACTGTGGTGCCTTGGAAGGGAGTGCTCTTGAGGCCGCGCGTGACCATCAAGCGGATGTGCACCCCGTCGCTCATCTTGTTGGCACGGGTCGTCTCGTAGATCGCCTCGGTCAACGCGCCCCGATCCATGCCGATATCGAGATCGAGGGCCTTCGCCCCTTGAAACAAGCGGTCGAGGTGCTCGTCGAGGAATGGCACCCGCCCGTTGTACAGGCGCAGTCCCTCCCAGACGCCGTCGCCCATCAAAAATCCAGAGTCGAAGACCGACACCATCGCCTCGGCGCGTGGTCGCAATACCCCGTTGATGTAGACGAGCACGTCCGCGTTACGTCCGTCCGCCCCATGATCGTGCGTACCCATAGCTATGGGTGTAGCATCTCCAGCCCGCGGTTGGCGATCACGTCGGGGCGGTCGCCGCAAACAAGCCGCGTCCGCCGTCGGTCACGCGCGTAGCCCCGCGACGAGCCAGCCACCCGAGCACGGACTCGCGCTCGAGGTGCACCAACAACGCCACGCACCCGTCGGGGCCGCATCGCTCAAGCGCGGCGTCGAGGGAGGCGACCTCCGACTCGGCGAGCATCGTCGCTGGCGCGTCGCCGCCGCCACTTCGGAGCCCTCGCTCTAGGAGCGTGGGAATCTCCCCCACCGCCCTCCCCCGCAGATACTGGGCCTGCTCTCGGAGCACCACCGTGTCCGGCTCAAAGTCCCGCAACGCGCGACCGAGCGCGATGAGATCCCGGTCGCTTCGATCGCCGGCCATCCCGACGCACACCACGCGCGGCCCCGCGTGCCCGCGGAGCACCGGCGCGAGCGCCTCGACCCCTGCCACGTTGTGCGCGAAATCCACGAGGAGCGGGACCGCCTTCGTCTCCAATCCGTCGCGGGTCACGGGGACCTCCCAAAGCTGAGTGCGCGCCGGGTTGTCGTTGGGGTCAACCCCAAACCTCCGCAGCGCGTCCGCGATGGCCGCGGACTTCACCCCCATCGCCGCCGCGAGCGCGCCGGCTCCGAGCGCGTTCGCGACGTTGAAGGTGGCGGTACCTCCGATGGTGATCGGAATCTCATGGAGAGGGAGCAGCCTGCACTGCTCGAGGCCTACCCGTCGAACCAGATATCCGTCTTCCGCCGTCCACACCTCTCCGCCCGCCGCAGCGTGCGCGTCAAGCACGGGATTCCGGCCATCCACGCTGTACCAAATCAACCGCGGCTCAAATGTCCGGGCCTTCGCCCATTCCACGAGAGCCTGGCTGTCGGCGCACATGACGACGGCCCCGTCTCGGTGGACCGCGTGGGTGATCGCCCCCTTCGCCTCGGCCATCGCCGCGAGATCGTAGACACCGTAGTCCCCCATATGATCCCGATCCACGTTGGTAATCAGCGCCGCGTCACACTCGAACACGCCCATGCCGCGCCGCAAAAGCCCGCCTCGAGCGGTCTCAAGTACCCCGAATTGGACATCGGGCCGGCGCACGAGCTCGCGCGCCCCTCCGGCGCCAGCCCAGTCTCCTGCGTCGACCAACGTACCGTCCACGAAGATTCCGTCGGTGGAGGTGTTACCGACGCCGCGGTGCCCCGACGCCCGAAGCATCGCCGCCACGAGTCGCGAACAGGTCGTCTTGCCGTTCGTGCCGGTGATGGCGACCGTGGGGATGGTCTTGAACCGCGACCACCGCACAGCCTCGGGGGCCGGCGCTCGCGCGGGTTCGTACGAACACGACCCGGGACCGCGCCCGAGCGTCACGCGCTCGTCGTCGACCATCCACGGGCAACCTCGCGCTCGCGCCGCCTCCACCAAGACCATCAGCGAGCGAAACTTAGCGGCCTCTTCTCTGGCGCTCTCCGCCACCGCGGTCAGTGAGACGGGCAAAGGGTCCGGGCTCTGTTCGTCGGTGAGCCCCGCCTGCGTCAACGCCCACTCGTTCACCTCAGTC
Organism: uncultured Nannocystaceae bacterium; assembly: GCA_938084085.1. GTDB lineage: Bacteria > Myxococcota_A > Polyangia > Nannocystales > Nannocystaceae > JAAZXR01. The sequence goes on along the minus strand of CALKDV010000501.1, from coordinate 7,292 downwards.
GCCGCGAAGAGCTGGTCGAGGCCCGCCTCGACCATCAGCGCCGCGCCCTCGACTCCATCGTCCGACGTGAAGCGCCGCACGTGCCGCTTCGCCTCGCTCCATCCGAGCGCCTCGGTCGCCTCGCGCACCGCGCCCTCCCACCGAGCGAGGAGGTCCTCAGGGCGTTCGTCAGCCCCAAATTCAATCTGCGCGACTGCGCCAGTTTTGCGGCCGTACAGGTTCGGGCCCGTAAGTCTTCGAGAGTCGACAAGCTTCATCGCATACCGTCCGAGGTCTTTCGTTGATGCTCAATCTTTGGTGCCGGTGCTCAGTCCTCAGCGTCCCGGGCGATTCGTACGCCACGCTGATCCACGATCAGACCCGGCCTCGCTCCCGCCGGCGCCGCCGTGTCCGTCACGGGCGTCACGTTACCGCCCATGTCGAGGTCTCCCGACGCCATCCCTCCGATGCGATGCGTCGTTTGTTGCAACGCCTCCCCCGAGGTCTCGCGGGCGTTGCCAAAGGTCGTGATCTGGTTCCAGCACCGGGGGATGTCGTCACCGAAGGCGAGCAGAAGGTCCCCGGGCTGGGCCATCTCCAACGCAGTTCCGAGCGCCTCGCGCTCGTCCTCGATCACGGTAATCTGCTCCTCCGTGACCCCTTCGGCAATCAACGTCTTGCGCAAGATACCCGTGACCTCCCCCTCCTCGCGACCGCGGAGCGTGTTGTCACGCCGCAGCACGTAGTGGTCAAAGATATTCGCGGCCGCTTTGGCGATGTCGATGACGTCTTCATCACGACGGTCGCCCGGCGCCGCGAGGACACACAGACGCCGCCCAATTACGTCCAACTGTTTCGCGGTCTGGGCCATCGCGGACACGGCAACCGGGTTATGGCCGTAGTCCAAAATAACCCGGAACGGATGGTCATCGAAGATGTTGAGTCGCCCCGGCGCCTGAAAGAAGGTCGTGTCAAAGGTCCTCAGTCCGACTCGAATATTCTCGATCTTCACCCCGAGCGTCCACGCCATCAGGGCGCCGAACATGGCGTTTTGAACGTTGAACCGAGCTTTGCCGTCGAGGGTGGCTGGGATCAGGTGGGTCCACAGCAACGGGATGTGGCTCCCTTGGTCGTAGATGGTGATCATGTCACCGTTAATCCCCTGCTCGAGCACGCAGGCCGCCCCGCCCGCGCGGATATGTTCACGGACAAGCTCGTGGCTCGAGTCCAGCGTCACATAGGCGATTCGCTTCGCCTTCGTATAGTCCGCCATTTTCAGGCATAGCTCATCGTCGGCGTTGAGCACCGCGCAGTCGCGACTCACCTCCACGACGACGCGCTTGAGCGCGGCGAGTTGGTCGAGCGTGTCGATGCCGCCGAGTCCGAGGTGGTCGCCGCTCACGTTGACGACCGCGCCGACGTCGTTGCTGCGATAGCCGAGTCCAGCGCGCAAGAGTCCGCCACGCGCCGTCTCCAGCACCGCCGCGTCCACGGTGGGGTCCCGCAAAATCATCTGCGCGGACACGGGCCCGGTCATGTCGCCCGCCACGGTCTGCTCTCCGTCAATGTAGACGCCATCGGTGGTCGCAAGCCCAACGTTCTTACCCGACATCTTCATGATATGCGCGAGCATCCGGCTCACGGTGGTTTTTCCGTTGGTCCCTGTAACCGAGGCGATGGGGATACGGTTCGGTGTCCCCTCGGGGAAGAGCATGTCCATCACGGGACCCGCCACGTCCCGCGGGGTCCCCTCGGTCGGCGCCACATGCATCCGAAACCCTGGAGCCGCGTTGACCTCGCAGATTCCGCCGCCGACCTCGCGGTAGCTCCGCGAGATGTCCGTAGTGATGAAGTCGATGCCAGCGACATCCAGCCCGATGGCCTGCGCCGCGCGGGAGGCCATCTCGCGGTTGTCGGGGTGGACCACGTCTGTCATATCGACCGCGGTGCCGCCGGTGGACAGGTTGCCCGTCGAGCGCAGGTAGAACACCTCACCCGCAGCCAACACCGTCTCCGCCGACTTCCCCGCCAAGTCCATCAAACGATTCGCCTGATGATCGAGCTCGATGCGGGTGAGCACCTTCTCGTGACCGATCCCGCGCCGGGGATCCGAGTTCACCTCATCCACGAGCGCTGCGATCGTGCGCTCGCCATCACCGACAACGTGCCCTGGAACACGCTTGGCGACGGCCACGAGTTCGCCGTCCACGACCAGCATTCGGTGATCAAAGCCGTCGACAAAGTTCTCAACGATGATGGTGCGCGCGTGCTCTCGCGCCTTCTCGAACGCGGCCGCGACCGCGTCCTCATCTTGAAGATTGATCGACACACCGCGGCCGTGGGTCGCGTCAAGCGGCTTCACCACCACGGGGAAGCCCAGTCGACGGGCCGCCCGCTGGGCCCTCGACGCCGAGCGCACCAGGTATTGGGAGGGCACCGGCAAGCCAAGGTCCGCCAAGATCTGGTTGGTCTCTTCCTTGTCCGATGCGATCTCTACCGCGATATGTCGGGTCTCCGAGGTGACCGTAGCCTGAATCCGCTTTTGTAAGCGCCCGTGTCCAAACTGCACGAGGGAGTAGTCATTGAGGCGCATCCACGGGATGTCCCGCTGCTCTGCGGCCTTAACGAGGGATGCCGTCGAGGGCCCCAGTTGGCGTCGCTGGGCGAAACCGATCAGGTCTTCGAGTTCCTCCGCGAAGTCGAAGGACGCGTCGTCGTTTTCTTCTTCGTCGTCTGTATTCTCGAGCTGTGCGCGAAGGTCCGCCGGCAAGAGGGAGGTGAGCAGTCGAATCGCGAGCCGACCCGCTGCCTCGCCCACCCGGCGCTCTTCGAACTCGTAGACCACGTGGTACTCGCCGTCCACGCCCGTCCCGCGGGTCTTTCCAAAGGTGACATCCGCGCCCGAGAGGTTTTGAACCTCGATCGCGATGTGCTCAAGCACGTGCCCTAGCCATGTCCCGTCGTCTTCGCGGAGTCGCCGTAAGAACCCCCCGTGGGTCCCGTATGAGCAGCCATGCTCTTCCAGGGAGGGGAGCGCCTCGAGGAGCTTGTCTGCGAACCCTGGGATCTTGGCGCTCGGCCACTGCTCCAAGACACCGAGTTGCAGCGTCAAGCGAATTACAGGGAAGTGTGCATAGTGATTGGGGCCGGAGTAGACACGTTTTTCGAGCACTTGCATGTTGGTCACCACTTTCCAGTTCGGGCGAGGTCGCAAGACCCCGCGGTCGAGATGCGAGCTTCATACATAAGTCGCCCTCGACGGTCGAGCCCCGAACGCTCCCGGGGTGATCCGAAAATGCGGCTGTCGTACAAAACCGCGAATCGCGGCAGGTGCTGTGCCCGCCCTGTCACCCCCGCGTCACGTGAGAGGGCAATCACAAACCATGGTGTCCCACTTGCGGACTAGCGATGCGCGGAGGGGTGAGCGGTCCGAGCTTTGAGGTCGTAGCGGCTGCCGTGATCGAGCAGGTGCATTTTGATCCCCGTCATACAGATTGCGTCGCCCTCGTCGGCCATGTCCATGCTCGAGTGCTCGAGCTCACCGAGGTCCACCACGGTGATGCACCCGCTCCCGACGACCTCAAGGACGTCGTCTCCGTCGATGAACGCGCCCGTGTCCTCGTCGAGCCCGATGCCGATGGCGAAGGGGTTGAACGCCAAGGCGGCCAGCAAGCGACCGATCCGGTCCCTTTGCCGAAAGTGCTGATCGATGATGACCTTGTTCGTCAATCCGAAGCCTGGCGCGAGAGAGGCCATCCCGGCGCGCGGGGTGCTCCCCGAGGCCCCGAACGCGATCATATGCTCCGACAAAATCGCGGCGCCCGCGGAGGTTCCCCCCACGGTCGTCCCGTTCGCGTTGGCGGTACGAATGGCTCGCGCGACGTCGGTACCGCCGAGCACCGTGGAGATCCGCAGTTGGTTGCCCCCGGTCAAAAAGATTCCAGTGGCCTCTTTGAGATAGGAGAGCCACTCGCCGCGCTCCGCGTCCTCGCGTCGGTGGTACTCCAAGGAGCGCGCCTGCGCAGCCCCTAGTTCCCGGAAAATGTGCTCATATCGGCTCCCGGTGTCCTCGAGGCGGGAGGCCGTTGGGATCACCGCGATGCGTGCTTGCTCGCCCCCGCTGCGGGCCAAGAACCGCTCCAGGATGGTGGGGTTGCTCTCTTTTTCCTCGGCTCCACCGACGGGGACGATGTAGCCGCGACACTGATTTTCGGAGACCTTCGCTGGGGGCACGTGCTGTTCTTTCGAGGGGGTGCGTGGACTCGGTCCAGACGGCGGAGGTGTCGCCCACTTCCGCGCAGGACGCAACCCTCAATTCCTGCACATGGACGCGCGACACCATCCCCCACCTTGACCGTCCCATCATGTTCCGCTTGGAGGACCGATGGGAGGTACATCACGTCCCGCCGGATCGAAGTCGCCACCTAGTGCGGCGATTCAAAGGGTCCAGGCGCCACGCACACCCCGTCGCGCACCATCCAACGCCCACGGGCCATCACGTGCCGCACCGCACATCCCTCGCCCAAGACCACGAGATCTGCGTCGGCGCCCGGGACCACGCGGCCCTTGGACCGCAGCTCAAGCAGCTGCGCCACAGTGCTCGTGACGCAAGGGAGCACTTGCGCCAAGGCCAAACCGTGTCCGTTTACGCTCGTCGCGACCGTCTCGAGCAGCGTGGACGATTGCCCGACGCCGTAGGCGACAATGCGCCCCTGGGCGTCGAATTTTGGCATGCACCCGCCGCCGTCCGAGGACACGGTCACGCCGTCGCAGCTCCCGCGGGCAGCGTGGATCTCGGCGAGGGCATCCGCGGCGGACAGGCCGTCCCCGATGTCCCCCTCGGGGAACGCGGTCAAATCGAAGCGCATCCCGCCAAAATTGGACTCGTCTCCCATCATCGACACTGCAGACGACAATAATTCTCGGTTGCGATTGAGGTGTGTCGGATGAAAGACGCGGGCTGGGAGTTCAGTCCGCTCACACGATTGCTGGACCAGCTCCAAGCCTCGCGGGCCATCCCCAAGGTGGAGATGCAGCACCCCCGCCTTGTTGGTCATGAGCCCCGCCACGTGAACGTCGGAGGCCACCCGGAGCAGCTCTTCGAGGGTTGGCTGCGAGCTGCGGTGGTCGCTGATCGCCAACTCGCCTACGCCGAGTACCGGCTCTATGAAGACGATGTCATCTCGCACGGATCCGGTGAGCGTGCGAACCGGCATCTCATAGCTCCCGGTCCAACACCACGCCGAGAGCCCCTCTTCACGGAGCCCATAGGTCCGAGCGATGAGCTCTCGCATGGTCCGAGTGCGGCCGTCCGTCCCGAGCAGCCCCACCACCGTCGTGACGCCCGCGAGCGCGAGCTCGGACACCATCCGTGGGGGTACCCGGCTCGAAAATCCCGCCTCTCCCCCTCCGCCCGTCACGTGCACGTGCGCATCCACCAGCCCAGGGATCACCCGCGCGCCTTGCAGATCGTGCACCTCCACAAGCCCTCGCGTCCCCTGAACCTCAAGCCCGGGCGAGGCGGCGAGCACAGCCCCTCCGCCCACCAGCACATCCACCACGCCGCGAGGCGCCGGATCGAAGAGATCGACGTTTTTGAGCAGCTGCATCGGCGCGGGTTCGGTCACACCTCAGTGTACGCCGTCCACCCCCGCCTCGTCACCCGGGCCATTAGTCCAGCAGAACATCCGCGAGGGCGTCCCGATCGACGACCCGAACCTGACGTCGGTCCACCTCGAGGATCCCAGCCTCTTGCAGTCGCCGCTGCGCCCGAGTCACCTCCTCGCGCACCGAACCCAACAACGCGGCGATGGTGGCCACATCGCGCTCCCGCGGCACGACATAGCCCTTAACTTCGTCATCCTCCGGCGCGAGCTCGAGCAAAAACCGCGCGAGGCGCTGATCCACCGTCCGCAAGGACAGATCGAAGCACCGATCGATCCAGCGGTCCGCGCGCTTTGAAATCAACCGGGCCAACGCGAACGAGAGCTCTCCAGAATCTGCGGCCACCGCCTCGAGGTGAGATGCGGGCACGCACCACACCTCGCTCTCCTCAAGCCCGAACGCCGACGCGCGACAGCGCCGGCCAGAGAGCCCAAGCCCCTCCGCCACCATCATCCCCGGCTCCGCCAAATACAAAAGCTGTTCGCGACCTTCCGGGGAAATCAGCGACACTTTCACTGAGCCCGAGCGCACCAACAAGAGCCCCGGGCCCTCGCCATCCCGAGTGAACAGGGCTCGCCGCCGCGGCACGTCGATGGTGTGACCGCCGCGTCCGAGGGACTCCAACACCTCATCCCCGAGGCTGGTCAACTCCGAGTAGCGAGCGAACACAGCCCGAACGTCCTCCGCAGTCATGCCTTCGGCGGTCATGTCCCAAGTGTACACCGATGCCTGAAGACCTTCATGGCCCATGATGGGCGGATGCGCCAAGAGACCCTAAAATCCGGCGACAAGCTCCGTCGACATGGACGAGGTCGCCTGCGTCGCCCGCTGCACAGCGAGGACGAGGTCCTCGCGCGTCACGGATCGACTGGGCCGCTCGATGGCGACCATCGCCAACTCCAACACCGCGGTCTTGATTTGAGATCCCGTCATCGATTCCGCCCTCGCCACGTCTTCAAGGTGCTTCGGCTCCACGTGAAAGCGATCCCCGACCAGCGCGCGCCAGATTTGGTGGCGCTCCTTTGGGCCGGGACGCTCAAACCGGAGCCGCAGCGAGAGCCGCCGCTCTAGCGCCTTGTCGAGCCTCCCCACAAAATTCGTCGTGAGCACCACCACCCCTTCAAAGTGCTCAATACAGTGCAGCAGCGTGTTGACCTGGGAGACTTCCCAGCTTCGCACCGCCTGCTCGCGGGCCCCGAGGAGGCTATCGGCCTCATCGATCAACAGCACCGCGCCTGATTTTTTTGCCTCCCCGAACACCTCTTGGATTTTTGACTCTGTGCCCCCGACGTACGCATTTAATAGCTGAGAGGCGGCCACCTTTAGCAGCGGTCGACCCAGCTCGTGGGCGACGACGCTGGCAGCCAGCGTCTTCCCGGTGCCAGGGGCCCCTTCAAATAAGAACACCGAGCCGAGCCCATATCCGATCAGCGCGCCGTACCCCATCTCTTCGGCGATCTTTTTTCGCAACGGCACCTGGGCCATGGCGCGACGAAGTAGCGCCTGCGCCGCCTCGGACAGGACCAGGGGGCGCTGCGGAGGTGGCGCCGATTCTGGCGCGCGCGACCGAGACTCGGAGCGCCGCCCCATCCAGGGAGGAAGGTGCGACTGCGCCCGCTCTGATCTCCCTCCCACAAACGGCGCCAGGG
>CALKDV010000500.1 GCA_938084085.1 uncultured Nannocystaceae bacterium | reverse complement strand
GCGTTGTTTGGCGCGTCCCACGGGAAACGCGGGCGTCGCCTCAAGCTGGTCTACGGCGCGCCGATCGCCGTGGCGCCCGGCCACGAAGGCGAGCAGCCCGACGGCGGGGTGCGCACGCGGGCGGAGCTGCAACGCGCCCTTCAAACGGCGGTGGCCCAGCACGCGTCCATGGGAGCGGTGGAGGTCTCGGGCGATGCCCCGGAGACGAGAGGAGGTGGCGAGCATGGGTGACGCCCTCACCGCCGAGCAACCTTGGTTTGGACGGCCGCGCGAGGGGAAGCGGCGGGTGTTGGTGAGCGGTGTGCACCGCAAAGTCGCCGGCGAGTTCGTGACGCGACTCGTGGCGGATCCCGAGGTGGAGTTTGTGGTGGGGGTGAGCCATGGGACCTGCCCAGCGCCGCTGCTGGATCTCGACCCCGATCGGTTCTTGATGACGACCGCGGATCTGAGCCGTCGCGACCAGGTGGAGAACCTCTTCATGCTCGATCGTCTGCGCGAGGCGAACTTTGACACGGTCGTCCACCTCGCGTTTCAAGGTAACCCAAAAGGCTACTCGGTTCGGCGTCATGAATTTAACGTGAACTCCACCCGCTGGCTGCTCGACGGGTGTCTGCGCCGCGAGGTAGGAAAGTTTATCTACCTGTCGACGGACGCTGTCTACGAGGTGGGGCCGCGAAGCGCCAGCCAGGTGCGCGAGGACGCGGATGTGAACTTCGACCCACAGGCGCACCCCATCGTCCGCGACACGGTGGACGCCGAGTTTTCATGTCGCGCGAAGATGGATCACGACCACTGCGAGATCGTGGTGCTTCGTCCCTCCGGTGTGCTCGGGGGAGGCGTGCTCTCCGGGCTGAACTTGCTCATGGAGGGTCGCCCGCCGCTGCTGCCTGTGGGCTACGATCCGCTGATCAACCCGACGTCAAAGCAGCGCCTCGGGCGAGATCTCCACCTGGCGGCGACGCTGCGGGGCAAGGGGCTGTTCAACGTGGCTGGACCCGTGGTGGCCACCCTCGAGGGCTTTATGGAGGCGCGCGGCATCGCTCCGCAGCGGGTGCCGGGGCCGCTGCTGACCGCGGCGGGGCGAGTCCAGCGCGTGGCGGGGAGGAGTCGATACAACCAGGCGTTTCACCCGGGTCGCTTATTTTACTCGCTCGTGCTCGATGACACGCGCTTCGATCGCTGCTTTCGCGTCCCTGGAAGGGAGCATGTCGATCGTTTCGGTGCCGATCCAATCCAGAGCGCCATCGAGGGCAAGCGTCGGGTGCCCACAAGCTTCGCGGACGCCGGTTGAGGTCGCGCGAGTTTGGCTGTTCGTACCGGCCGGGGTGGGTTAACCGAGGCTCGCGGCGAGGGCCCAGCCAAGCTGGAGCACCTGAATCGCGGCGGCCATGACGATCACGAAGGCGAGGGTGCTCCCCGGTTTCTCGACGTCGTCTCGCCGCAGCAGGGATAGAGCGCTGACGCACAACCCGACGCATCCACCGATGAGGAGGACGCTCCCCACGGGTCGAGAGAATTGAAGCACCCACGGAGTGCAGATGGTGACGGCCAAGACGATCTGCACCGCGTGGCGGCGAGCGGTCACCGGCCCGTAGCGGACAGCGTAGGTGCGCTTGCGGACGCGGAGATCCGCCGCGCGATCCGGGAGCGTGGTGAGGATGTGATTCGCACCGCCGAGGCAGACGAGCGTGAGGACCACACCGAGGGGCAAAGATGGAAGCTCTCCGGTGACGAGGTATCCGCCGAGCAATGGCAACACGGCGCCGGTGCCCGCGGCTTGAAGCCACAGCCCCGCGCGCCCCATGGACCCGCGGAAGGGCGGCGCCGAATACATCCAGCTCAGCGCCAAGGTCAGCAGGGCGAACGCGGGTGTGACCGGACGGTGGGCGAAGAATCCAAACAGCGCGCTGGCGGACAAGAACACGCCTGCGCACAGGGCCGTTGCGGTCTGGAGGGCGCGGCGGCTGAGCTTGCCTTCCACGAGGACCCGCGAGCCCCCCGAGAACGGGGTGGGGGCATGGTTGTCGGCGTCTGCGTCCGCGTCGTGAATGTCGTTTAGGAACACGATGCATGGCTGCGCGAGCGCGGTGAATCCGAGCCCCGCCGCGATCATGAGCATCACCGGGGTCGAGGGCGGGCCGGGGTGGTGTTGCCATGCGAGCGCCGCCCCGCAAATCAACGGCGTGGCCAGGTTGGCTTGCGCCAAGGGCCGAAGCGCTTGGACCCAGGCTGCGACGGCTCCCATGGCCGGAGGCTAGCACCCATGGCGTGGACCTCGGCGCGTCTACCGCCTTGTGTTTCACGCGGATTGGGGGTACGCCCCCTTCGCTCGTGTCTTTCTTGGATCCCGCAGCCCTCCTCGACCGACGCCTCTTGCTCTTTACGGGCAAAGGGGGGGTGGGGAAGTCGACCGTGGTCGCCGCTTTGGCGCTCGAGGCGGCGCGGCGTGGGCGACGTCCGCTCATCGTGGAGCTTGGACATCGCCACACCATGAAGAGCATCTTCGGCGTCGGCGAGCTGGGCTATGAACCCTCGCCGGTCGGTCGCGGCGTCCACGCGATGCAGCTTGAATTTGATGGCGCGCTCACGGACTACATGAACGAGCACGTGAAGGTGCCCAGGCTCGCTCGACGGGTGCTGGCGAACCAGGCCCTCCGTCGGTTTTTTGAGGCGGCGCCGGCGGTTGGAGAGATCGCCACTTTAAACAAATTGAGCGCGCTCGAACGTGAGCGGCGAGGCGGCGCGCCACGGTGGGATTTGATATTTGTGGATCTCGACGCGACGGGGCACGCGCTCATGTTGCTCAACCTCGCGAAGGTCATGGATGGCCTGGTCGGTGACGGCCCGCTGCGACGTCTGCTCGATGGTTTTTCGGTGCTGCTCAATGACCCGCGCAAGACGATGTTGAGCCTGGTCACGCTCCCGCGTGATCTGCCGGCGCAGGAGACCGTGGAGCTGTACACCACGCTGTGCTCCGATCACCGGATCGCCCGGGGCGCCCTGTTCATCAACCAGATTCCTTCGCTTCACATTGACGACGAGGCGCTCACCTTCCTCGACCCGCTCCAAGACCGCGCGGAGGCGCTCGATGACCACGAGCTCTCAAGAGACGTGGAGATCACGCGGAGAATGCTGATGGTGCGTGCTCGCGCACAGGGTCAGGTGAGTCGCCTCGAGGGCGCCATCGAGATGCCTGTGGTCAAACTCGAACAACAGGTGTCCTCCCACCTGAGCCTCGACGACGTAGCCGCGATCGGTGAGGTGGCGGTCGCCCAGCTGGAGGCACACCGTGATTGATCAGGTGGGGACGTTGCGCAACCTTTTGGCCGACAAAGACCTGCTCGTGGCGGTGGGACCCGGGGGTGTCGGGAAGACGACAATCTCGGCGGCGATGGGGCTTGAGGCGGCGCGGCGGGGTCGCACTGTCTTGGTGTTGACCATCGATCCCGCGAAGCGCCTCGCGCAGGCCCTCGGCCTGACAGGCCTCGATGATCAGGTGCAGGAGGTGTCGACGGAGGAGCTTGCGGTTGGCGGAGTCGACGTCCCTGGAAAGCTCTATGCGGCCATGCTCGACACGGGGCGCAGCTTCGACGCGCTGATGGCCCGCGTGGCTCCCAATGCCCAAGCCCGGGAGCGAATCCTCAACAACCGGGTGTACCGCGCCATGGCGGGGACGCTGGCGCGCTCGCACGCCTACATCGCCATGGAGCGGCTCTATGAAGCGATGGATGACCCTCGCTTCGATCTCGTCATCCACGACACGCCACCGACTCGCAACGCCATCGAAATCCTTGACGCCCCTGGGACGTTGATGGCGTTCTTGGAGGACAACGTGGTGAAGTGGTTCGTGCGCCGTCCGGCGAGCGGGCTGCGAGCGAAGCTGTGGGCCACGGGGAGCGCGGCGGTCACTCGCTTGCTCGGGCTGTTGGCGGGTCAGGAATTTCTTGACGAGATCGTGGCATTCTTTGAGAGCTTCTATGAGCTTCGGGAGGGGTTTCGCGAGCGGGCAGAGCGTGCGCGAGCCTATCTTCGTCATCCGCGCTCATCGTTTGTCGTGGTCAGCTCTGCGGACCCTTCCAACCTTGAAGACGCGTTGGCGCTCGCGGACGGGATCCGCAGCCGGGGCGTGATGATTGAGGCGGCGGTGTTCAACCGGGCTTATGAGCCGCTGGGAGAGGACCCGCTTGAGGTTGTGACGTCCGTGGATCGTGTCGACGCTGCGACGCGGATCGAACGGGTTTGGGAGGACGCGTCGAGTGCCTCCGTGGTCCGTCGACTTATGGTTGGCGTGGAGCGGGTGGTGGCGGAGGCGGCCGCAGCGAACGCTCGGGCCGTCGAGACCACGACGAAGTTCAATTTGAGCGAGCGCACCGAGCGAGTCTTTGTCGCCCGGCTTGAGGATGATATCCGCGATCTTGAGGGGCTCCACCGCCTCTCGCCCTGGCTCTGCCGGGAAGGCTAAGCGATCACGCAGGGCCGGTGCGCAGGGCGGGTAGCCCGGCTATCGCGGGCGACTCGTTCCCCGAGAGCGCGAGGACGAGGGCGCGCGCGAGGACGAAGGTGCGCGCGAGGGGCTCGAGCTGCGGCGCGGAGGGGAGGCGCTGCGGCTCGGTGCGCGGGACGGGCTCGAACTGCGAGGCGGTGGAGACGAGCGACGGCTCGGCGCGGGCGAGGAGCTCCGGCGGGGAGGCGGAGACGCGTTGCTCTTCTTCGCGGGTGGTCGGGTCGCGGGGCGAGACTGACCCGGGGGGCGGTAGGTTTTGTTACCGTTGTTCGAGGGGGTCACGCGCGGCGATCGTTGAGGCGCGCGGGTGGAGGGTGCGGGGGCTGTCCTGGCGCCACCCGTGACGCCCGTGCCGCGAGGTTGCCGGGAGGGCGTGCCGAGCGTGGTGGGGGCGCTGTCTGCGGGCATGCTCCAGCTTCCGCGGATCGGTTGTCGTTGCGGTTGCCGGTTGGGCGGTCGGTAGGTGGCGGCGCGGCTCGGAGACGCGGGCGCGGGGAAGCCAGGCGACCGCACGTTCCCCTCCGGGAAGCCTGTGCTTGGGATCGGCTGCCGAGGTCTGCGTGGCGACTCGGCAGGTGCGAGGGCTGAGGCCGATGGCCCGCGAGATGGCTCTCGTGGAGTACGCTGCGTTGGGGGTGCTCGCAGCGCCGATGGATTCGCGGGACCGTCGCTCGGTCGCACCTGCACCATCTTCTTGGCGCCGCCTTGATCGGGCGGTCCGCCGCCTGGGTTGCCGGGGTTCTTCCCGCCACCGTTCGACGGGGTGCCGGGAGTCACTGGGCGACCGGCTGTGGCGGGTCGCGGATTGGGGGGGTAGCGAACGCCAGGTCGGTACCAACCGGGAGGGCGACCATAGGCGTGCCAGCCGTAGTAGCCCGATCCCCCCCAATACCAACCGCAGCCGTAATAGCCGCATCCCCATCCGTAGGCAATCCATGGGTAGTGCCAGTTCCACGCCCAGGTCAAATAGATCGGCGGGCTGTAGTACGAGACCCATCCTCCATAAAAGTCGCTCCAGTACACCAAGGATCCTTGGACGTTGTAGTACCAGCGCCCCGACCATTGGACCCTGGCATAGGTGTCGACCGGATCGGGATAGGTGTGCACGTACACGACCACGGGCACACGATCACCAGACGAGAGGTTGTCGTATCCAACGAGAGTGGGAAGCTCTTGAGTTGGGTCCGCGTACGATGACTCAAGAACTGACACCTGCTCAAACTGGGCGGCAGTGGTCGCGTACGAGGGAGGTGGTGTATTCGCATCCCGAACGACGGCGGCGCTGCTCGCTTGCAGCGACGCGGTGCCGGGGTTGGTGTAGACGCTCGCGTAGGGCTGGGGCTGCGCCCGTGCGCGGACCGTGGTTTCGCTTTGCGCCGTGGCGGCGCATCCTCCCGCGGTCAGCAAGGAGAGACAGGCTGCGACGCGAAGCAGCAGCGAAGAACGGTTCTTTTGTGAGTTGGACATAACAAACTGGGGGTGACGCGGACGCCTGCCCCGACTCCAAGTGTTGCGTCGGGGCGCCGACATCTCAACCCGCCATCATTAAACGCGCGCCGAGACCGTTTTATTCGGCTTCCGTTGAACGTTGCCGTGGGATGCACGGGATCGCTGGTGTTGGCGGGCTGGCCACATCAGCCGCTCGCGTAGAATGCGCATCTCCGGTGGAGGGTTCGATGGAGGCAGCGCAGGAGCGTGTGCGACGCTGCGGTCCGTCAACGGGGCGGCCCTCGCCCACGGCGTCGTTGCGTGGTGACGACGATAAATCTTGAAGGACAGCATCTGATCCCAGAGGAATCGCCGATCGAGCGTGGCGACATGTGGGTTCGTTGGTCGCCTGCATGGGTGGGATGATGTGGGGTTTGGTAGACGTTGGGAGTCCACCGCGGCGGTGCTCTTGTCGAGCTTCTCGTTCGGCGTCTTCGCGTCCTTGTCGATGCTGCAAAAAATACTCTTTGCTTCGTGCAGTTGTGCGTGGACGTGCTCTCAACGGTTTTGTAGAACCAGATAGATGGGCGCAACCTCAGACATTCATGTGCTGCAGTTTGTCTCGGGAAAATATGAAGGTGAGCAGTACGCCTTGCTCCGGGACGCGGTTCACCTGACCGGCCGCTCCAGTGAATCGGATCTTGTGCTCAAGGACGACGCGGTCTCACGGAAGCACGTGCGGTTCAGTCATCACCGTGGTCGGGTCTGGTTGACGGATCTTGGCTCCAGCAACGGCACGCATGTCAACGGACGCAAGGCAATGCGCCACTGTCTTGAGAAGGGCGATCGGATCGCGATCGGGGCGAGCTTGATTCGCGTGGATTTGTTACCCGCGAGTCAGCTGAGCCGGGCGAATCTTCGCCAGAACAAAAAGGAGAGCGCGAGCGGCCAGTCCATGACGGGCTCGTTGAGTGACATCCCCTTGACAGATGTTTTGCAGTGGCTGGCGACGAGTCGAAAGACGGGCTCGCTTGTGGTGCAAGGCGCGAACGTTGGTAGCCTCTCGCTGCGAGAAGGCCAGGTGTATTACGCACGCATTGAGGGGAGCAGCGTCGGCCCGCAAAAGTCGCTGCTGCGAATGCTCGGATGGACTGAGGGGACCTTTAGTCTCGACTCTGCGCTCGTCGAAGAGGTCAACGACGAACTGACAATTCCCCTCGATCATCTCTTGATGGAGGCGGCGCGGATCCAAGACGAGCTCGCGCACCTCGCGGAGCGAAAGACCCTCCCAACCTCTGATGTGAGCCTCAAGCTCCCCTCAGATGCCGCCTGGTCCACCCTTGATGGCCCGAAGTTGGACATGCTCCACGCGGTGGCGTGCGGGAAGAAGTGGTCCGAAATCCTCGACTTTCTTGAGGAGGATGACGTGGTGCTGAGCACCCGAATCGTGGAGCTTGCCGGCGCCGGTTTCGTCACCTACGAGTGATGGTTGGCTTCGGCCACGGACCGCGTCCGGGGACGGCATCTATTCCGCGTAGGCGAGCTCGCCCTCTTGGAGATACACGTCGTCTTGTTCTTGGAGCGTGGGCACGGTCGTCGCGGCCCGATGATTCAGGGGCGGAGCGATGAACTCTCGGATCGCTTCGTAGGCGTAGTCGGCGACGACCAGGGTGGAGTGGCCGCCGGGCAAGACCAGGCAGTCGCGACTCGCGACGCTGTCGAGCCGTGCGGGCACCGGCGCGATGGTGTCGGAATTCCCGTGGATTTGGCGAATCTTCACGTTGGCGGGTGTGGGCGCGTCCTTGAGCTCGCGCAAGAATCTGGAGCCAGGCAGAACTTGCCACACGGACGGGCTGATCGCGCCGAGCGTGGCGATCCCGGCGAGGGCGATCCAGGTGCCGTCGAAGGGGCTGCCGAGGGTGACCAGCCGTCGCACGTGACGATCCGACTGCATGAACTTGATCGCGTGGAGGGCGACGAGTCCTCCCATGGAAAAC
>CALKDV010000499.1 GCA_938084085.1 uncultured Nannocystaceae bacterium | reverse complement strand
GGCCTCAAGGCTTCGGCCCGCCCTCAAGGGGCCATTTTCTGAACTTAGGAGATCTCGCTCTGATTTTGGGCTAGATTGAATCATCGTCTGAGCCCCTCCTTTGGGGCTGGATCCGACACCTCGCACGCCCTCCAAAAGCTCGCGGGGTGTCTTTTTTTCTCGGCGCTACTTCTTGAAGCGCCCCTCTCGTTTGAATCGTTCGGTCATATCTACGTTGGCCTCCGCTAGAGCTCTCGCTGCATCGCCCTTCTTGGGTCGGCCTCCTCGCTTGCTAACGGGTTCGTGATTCTCGATGTTCGGATCCATCTTCGTACGATCGTGGCCGATCCTATTGCAGTGATCTATCCACGCCGTCACAGTCATTCCTGCCCTGTTGGCTTGGCGCTTGATCGTTCCGCGCTTCCGGGCTTCTCGTAGGTCTTGAGCCTTCCTCACGGCCTCATCAGCTGCCAGCGTGGAGGCTTCCGCTACCATCGCCCGCATTTCGGCCATCCGTTCTTCGTGGACTCTGTTCTGCTCTGCTACGAGCTCTCGTAGCCTTCTTTGCTCGTCTTGCAGAGCTCGTAGCTCGTCCACCACATCATTCGGCGTTGCCTGTGGCCTACGTCCCGGTTGATACGTCCGGGCGTCGTCATCGCGTCGTGCTGCGCTCACTTGCTGCCCCTCGTTATCAGGAGGCCAAGACCCACGACTACAGCGGTGGATGTGACTATCGCTCGGCGCTGGCTTGCGAGCTCCGCCCTGTGAGCTGCTGTCAGTTTGGCGGCTGTCTTCTCCGCGGCTTCGCGCGCAGCCTCTGGTATTAGCGCGCGCATCTGTTCGTACTGCGCGGTGCGAAAATCGGACCCGTCCTCCACCTGAGATCCGGATCGACCCCGGTAGTCGTCTAGGTGAAGGACGTTTCCGTCATCGATGGTTTGAGTACCCATGGCCACCCAAATCGTAGCCCGAATTGCCCGAAACTCGTTAACAAGTTTCAGATCCATGGATCACAGGTCAATTCTGGCCTTGAGCACCGTCTAAACCTTGCAGATTCTGCAAATCGGGCAACGCTCGAGAGCTACACCCCTATTTTATCGCTTCATTCTGCAAAAGGGGCCGCTTGCAGATCATGCAGATTCAGAATTCCAATGGAATTCAGCGTCGATTATTGCGGATTCGGGGAGATCTTGTCCGAGTCGGGAGATCTTGTCCTCGACCTGTCCAGCTGCGAGCTCCCACAAAGCCGCGCGCCTCCAATGCGCCGAGCGGGAGCTAATCGCGAGGCCCGCCACGACGCCCAGGACGATTCCTGTCTCATGTGTTCGGATGATTCGGCTGTGTCGTAGGAGCTCCGCTCCCGCGATAGCGCCGAGTGTGTATAGGGCTGTCTTGGCTAGGCTCATGCTGTTCTCAGTCTCTCTAGTTCATCGTCAATTGCATCGGATCGTATCTGAATGGCCTCGCCAAGCTCGGCGGACTGCCGCCGTTGCTTCTCCAAAAACAGCCGCTGAAAATCCTCCGTCATAGCCTCGGGAGTTTTCCCCTCGAAAACACCATCCATGACATCTACCAAGGTTCGAAAGATGCTCATGCGCGTCTCTGTATAGTCATCGCCATGCCGGCGAGACTCTATCCCCGCCAACGCCGCAACAGCACGCCGAGAATCAAGCCTGTCTCGCCGTGTAGCTGCATCGTCCGCGATGACCACAGCCCTGCGCCAATCCAATAGCTTGCGGACCTTTGCCACCGCTTGAACTGCGAGCCATCGCGGGTCGGTCTTCATTCGCTCTCGCCTGGTCCGACCCTTGACGACCATTCGCTTTCGGCCGGTGTGATACCGCCAAAACTTCCGCAAGAGCCCCTCATCGGCCAATACAGACGGATCGCGTAGATCGTAAAGAGCCTCCTGTCGAGGCCCATCGGCGGGTCTGCAAGTCAATCCGCTATCCCTTAAACGGAGCTCGACACGTCGCAGCGCGTCTCCCTCCTTCCAACCGTTCGCCCGCCACACGTGTCGGTACGTGGTCGCGTTGGAATGCGTCGCCTTGGACTCGAGCTCCGCCGTCTTGTCATACATGACGATCTGACAGCCGCTCGATGACTTCCCAATATACAGCGTCTCGACTCCCTGAACGGGATCTGTCTTACCGACGATTCGCGCCGCCGGGATGTATTCAGGCCGTGCGTCGTAGGTCTTAGATCCCACAAAGGCATTCGCGTCTTCAGTGTGTACGGGGAGCCCTACGAAGTCAGCGCACAGCGGGAGTTGAGTGATTCTCCATTTTCGAGTGTGCAGGTCCATGAACCCACACTCGCCATCGAACAACAAACGATGCAGACATCCGAGATAATAATCCGCCATCGCCGCCGGGCCATACATCCATAGACCCGGCGCTTTGAATTCGCATTTGACCTCGCCTAAGTCCGGCCTCCATTCGATGTAAACGTGACCTCGAACGTGCAGCTGCACATTTCGACGGCCGTTGCTCAGGTTCCATGTGACATCGGCCCAGGCCCTACCTCCACCGGGCGCCGCCCCCTCGAACGGGAGCTCCAGCTGCATCCCTTCCGGGTGCGCTTGGATATCGGCCAACATACGGGCCGCACGAGGGGGGAGCTCGGGAAGACTCGAGTTCCAAACGGTCAGTCCACCGTCAACCATGACGGGTGAGACAGGCCGAATTTCGGCTTCGATTTCCTCAACAATTCCAGGGGGGGTGGTGTTTGGGGGAAGGGTTACAGACCCTCCCCCCGAATCCACGCTCGGTGCAGTGCCAGCCGCGCGTGTCGCCTCAAGGGACCGCTGACGCTCGGCTGCGCCGCCCTTGACCCGCCCCTCTGTCGCGGCCGGCCTCTTGCCTGTATGGGCCTCAAGGCTTCGGCCCGCCCTCAAGGGGCCATTTTCTGAACTTAGGAGATCTCGCTCTGATTTTGGGCTAGATTGAATCATCGTCTGAGCCCCTCCTTTGGGGCTGGATCCGACACCTCGCACGCCCTCCAAAAGCTC
>CALKDV010000498.1 GCA_938084085.1 uncultured Nannocystaceae bacterium | reverse complement strand
CTGCGCCCCCAAGATTCACTGGCCGCTGCTCCAGGTCCACAACCCGGACATCCTGCACGTGCTCGCGCTGGAGGGCGCGGCGCTCCTCGGGCTCGCGTCCGGGTTGATCTTCGAGGCCGGCACCCTCGAGGTCACCTGCGTGGTGGACCCATGCTGCCGCGACCACAGGGTCGCGACCACCCTCGTGGAGCGTCTGCTCGAACAGCACGGACACGGGGTTAGCCGGGTGCGCGCCGGCATCGCGAGCACGCACACCCTCGCGCGAGGGTGGGTGACGCGGCGCGGTGGCGTCGTCCTCCACCGAGAGGTCACGATGCACCGAACCTTCGTTGCAGACGCAGCCCCGCCGCAGGGGAACGCCTTGACCCTGCGTGTCGCCACCGCTGACGACGCCCCCGCGCTGGCCCTGCTCGACGCAGCCGCCTTTGGCACCGAGCGCGCCGAGATGCAGCGGCGCTACCAAAAGACCGCGGGCGATCCAGACCGGCGCGTGTGGCTCGCCGCGCACGCGGGGGACGTCGTGGGCAAGCTGCACGCCCGACGCGATCGCAACCACACCGTGTGGGTCCACGACCTGTGCATCCACGCCTCCGCGCGCGGGCGCGGCTGGGGCAGCGAGATGGTAGATCGCTGCACCCACGCGCTCGGTGACGGCGCGCTTCGAGGCCCCGCAGCCGCGGTGTGGCTCGAGGTGAACGCCGACAACGCCGCAGCCCTCGCCACCTACGCCCGCTGCGGCTACGAGATCGCGCGTGAGGACGATATCTACGAGTTGATGGGGGAGGTGGCGCTCAATTCGGGGAGCGGTGGAAGGGTTCAGTCGAGATGAAGGGGCCGCCCCGAGGCCCATGAGCTCCCGCGCAATTCCAAACGCGCTCACAGCACGTGAGTGAGTGACCGGCAGACCCCGCCGTGAGCCACGAGTTCCCGCTTCGAATCCCCGTGCGGCACTTCACCCGGTCGGCGACGTGCCTCGTCCTCGGCGTTCATTGAGAACACCACGGCGCCCGATTGATTTTCGGGGTAGACAGGTGCGCGCGCATTTTTGCATGGGGCACGATGCATGAAGGCATGCAGCGTCCTCACTCCCGTCGCTCCCCCGGTCACAAAGACTGCGCAAATTTAGCAACGCCAGTTCACTCAACTCTCCGCTTTGACGCCGCAGCGTTGGCGGTCGCGGCCGAGATCCTCAAGACACAACGTGCGGTACGCGGACTAATCGTGGGACGAGCGACACCAAATACACCGAGCGCGGAGGACTGGGCGCCGTCCCTATATGACCTTGACTCACCCCGTACGAGTTTCATGCGTTAAAGCCCGCGCGCCCATGGTATTTTTTCACGGTTCGGTGAACGACACACCCCGACCCTCGTGAAGAACTATGGATGTTCCAGGAAATCGTGAACTGTTTTTCGAGATGAGCCTCGATCTGCACTGCATCGCTTCACCCCAGGCGAAGCTTCTGCACATTAATCAGCGCTGGGAGCAATTGCTCGGCTACACCCAAGAAGAGCTCAAGGGAGGGACCTTTCTCGAGTTCATCCACCCTGACGACATCGCCGGCACCATCACCGCGATGGAGGAACTCAACCACAGCAACGCCGTCGCAAACTTCTCGAATCGATATCGCACCAAGAAGGGCGTGTATCTCGTACTGGATTGGAACGCGATCTACAACGCCGACGAGGACCTCTACTACGCCACCGCTCGCGACATCACCGAGCAGCGGGGGATCTCTCTCAATCTGAAGAAAACTAATCAAATCCTCTCCGCCATCACCGACGCGCATGAGACCTACCTGGCCAGTGGTATGAATCGTTCGTGGTGGGACAAAATGTTGTCCGACGTTCTCCAAATAACCGGGAGTGAGTACGGCTTCATCGGCGCGATTGAGGAGGATTCAGCCGGCCGGTATCTGAGGACGTTCGCCATCACAGATATCTCCTGGGACGAGAGCACGCGAGCCTTTTTCGAGTCCGGACGTGAAGACGGACTCGAATTTCGAAACCTACAAACTCTCTTCGGCCAGGTGATTCTCACTGAGGAGAACGTCGTCGCCAATAACGTCGCCGACGATCCGCGGGCTGGAGGGCGACCTCCTGGACATCCGCCGCTCAACCGCTTCCTCGGGCTCGCGTTGCACGGGTCCAGTGGGCTCGAGGGGATGATTGGCGTCGCGAACCGAACGGAGCCCTACGAGGATGACCTCATCCAGAATCTCCACCCCGTCGTTAACTTTCTCGGAGCGCTCGTCGAGTCACACACTCGGAAACGTCGGGAGGAAGACACCCATAAGAAGCTTCGAGAGGTACTCGAACTCAACTCCCAGATCTTGGAGTCGTCGACCTCGTTCATCTTTGCGCTCGATCTACAAGGAGAGTTCCTGCACGCGAACAGGGCCACCCGAAGCAACTTCAATCTGCAGTCCGAGCACGCCGCGAAGGGGGTGGTCTCATTAACGGTCCTCCAGAAAGATCGAGCGTGGCTGAACGAGCAGATCAAGCTTGTGGCCGGGAAAGGCAGCGTGACTCTAGAGTTGGAGATCCTCTCCAAGTCGGGTGGCCTCCTCCCGTGCGAGTTTACCGTGACCGGGCTCACCGGTCCCGACGGGACCATGAACGGAGTCCTCTTTGTGGGATTCGAGCTCTCGACCCGTCAGCGTCTGGCAGCGAGCGCGATCGAGACCGCGACCCTTCAAAGTCGCGTCGACGTACTTCGTAAGCGGCAAAGTGAAGACGCGCTCGTCTCCTCGTGCGTCGAATATCTGCTCAACTGCAACTCTATGGATGAGACCCAGGAGATTATCTTCCAGCACCTGAAGCAACTGTACCCCGAGGGGGTTGTAGAGTTGTTCCGCTTTGATCCGGAAGCAGAGGTGCTCGAACTGCTATGGCCCAAATCTGAGGAGATTCCTCCGATGTTCCCGGTCGCCGACTGCTGGAGTATGCGTTCACGCCAGCCCCACTCGTGGTTCGAGGGTTCCTCGCACATGCGTTGCAGCCATACAACAACGAGCGACGCAACCATGATCGCGTGCGCGCCCCTCCGATCCTACCAGAACATCTTCGGGATGGTGTCGATCCAGTTTCGTCAATCCATAGACGCCGGTAACGAGACCGTTCAGAACCTCTTCGAGACCCGACAATTGCGATTTGAAGAGGTGTCGCAACGTCTGTCCGTCGCTCTCGCGACGGTCGAACTGAAAGTTCGTCTCGAAAAAGCTGCGCTCACAGATGGCCTCACCAACATTTGTAATCGGCGCGCGTTTGAGCAGGCGGTGATACGGAGCATCGCGCGCTCCCGACGGCACCAGCTTCCATTCGCCCTGATCTTGCTCGACATTGATCATTTCAAGACGATCAACGACACCCACGGTCACGAGGCTGGCGACCAAGTCCTCACCCGCATCTCGACCATCATGCAAAATATGACGCGGACGTCAGATGAGCTCGGCCGCATCGGTGGCGAGGAGTTCTGCATCCTGCTTGAGGGCGCCTCTGAAGATGAGGCGGTACTCAAAGCGGAGGGGTTGC
This sequence comes from uncultured Nannocystaceae bacterium, assembly GCA_938084085.1. Classification (GTDB taxonomy): domain Bacteria; phylum Myxococcota_A; class Polyangia; order Nannocystales; family Nannocystaceae; genus JAAZXR01. The sequence continues at coordinate 2,971 of CALKDV010000498.1, read as the reverse complement.
GAGCCGCCATCGAGGCCGCAGAGCTGGTCCCAAGCAAGATCGTCACGGGATCATTCGGCGTCGTCCATTCGAGCAGTCTTGAGGTCTCGTCTTGGAAGTCGCTGTATAACGCTGCTGATCGGGCGCTCTACGCGGCGAAGAATTCAGGACGTAATAGGGTCGTCCTCTCTGAAAGTTGATCGGTCCGGCGTCGACAGAGCGGACGCCTCGCCCTGGAGCGGCCCGCGGACGCCAGCCCGCCATGGCGGTCTTGTGATGAGTAGATGAGCTCGCTGACTGGCGCGCGCCTGAGTCTCGAAGTGGGGGCGTCGCGGGGCTCGGCGGACGAAATCGGGACTCATTTTTTATCCTCGCAGGCGGACGCGCAAGAGAACCCTGCTATCACGATCTTCTATGCGGCGAATCTCTCTTGTTGTGTGTGGATTGATGTGGACAGCACCGGGTTGCGGCGAATCCAGCGACACCGACGACCGAGTCAACACCCTGCGGCTGCTCGATGACAGCCCTGACCTGGCCTACGACGCCGGCGCCGTCACTCTCGTCCGTGCCGTCGGGCGCGACGCCGACGGCGAGCGGGTCTACGGCCCCGTGGAGGCGACCTACGACGAGGACGTGCCGTTCTCCGATTTCCCGGAAGACACCGCGACGGTCGAGCTCACATTCCTGCGCGCCCAGGGCTACGGCCTCGCGTCGTGGACCGAGGCGGTGGATTTTCCCGCCGACGACGACGGCGAGATCATCTTGATGGATCTCGCTCCCGACGCGCATCCGGCGAAGACCGCCTTCACCGTTCGCATCGAGAACGATTCGCCCTACGAGGCCGACGAGATCTGGGTCACGGTGATCGGCAAGAATAAGGAGAAGACCACGTTTTATTACCTGGAGTACCCGGCGGGAGCAGACGCGAAGGCGATGCCCTTTGGGGGCACCGACGACTTTGCGCTGTACTCCACCGCGCTCAGCGCGCTGACCCTGGAGACCGACGGAGCCTACTCGTTCCAATGCCCGCGCGAGGACCTGGTGTCTGGCCGCATCTACCTCTCCTTTGGCGCCCCGCTCGAGGGCATCGGCCTCAACGATCTCGCGGATCCGTTGAGCCTCCAGCTCCCCTCTCCCACGGGCGCCCCCGACTACAACAAGCTGTGGGAGTTCATGGAGCTGAGCGCCACGATCCCCGACGACCCAGCGGCGCCGCAGCTCTACACGCTGTACGCCAACACCAGCGTGGTGGATTTCTTCTCCATCGGGATCGGCATGACCATGCAGTCGCAGGGCAAAGAAGATCGCGTCGTCGGATTCGTGGACGACGCGCGCGCGTCTGTACTCACCGCCTTCGAAGCGGCGAACACCCCCGAAGAATTTCGCAACTACGTCAACGCCGACGGCGGCATCTCCTCCACGCCCAACAGCCCGCTGCGCGTACTGGCCCCGGTACAAAAGGTCGCCATCGACCCCGCGGGCGCGCTCGCGAGCTTTCTCGAGCCAGCCATCAGCGCCGCGTGGACCGGGTACGAGACGACACCCCTCGACATCCCCGACACGCTGTCACGGGCCTACGGATACACCTACACGACGCTGCCCGTGAGCGGCGGCGTCATGGAGGCCACGTGCACCGGGGCGCCCTCTTCCGACCCCCTCAGTCCAGGAGAGGTCTACATGCTGTCCGAGCCCACCAGCAGGATCGCCTTCGAGTGCGACGCGCCGCTCGAGGCAGGCGAGGACGTGAACAACACCTGGCACAACGGCGGCAGCGACGGCCACAAGCGCCTGGGCTCGCTCTTGCTCGCGGCGATCAACCGCGGCGTACTCGCCACCTACACCGACTGGGACGCCGCCGACAAGTTCTTCACCCGCGCGGACGGCCAGTACAACCACTACGCCCGCATCATGCACGCGTCGGCCATCGACAACAAAGTCTACAGCTTCGGCTACGACGACATCTACGGCCAAGACCCCACCTTGAGCGACGCCCTCGACGACGTGCATCAGATGATCCTGGCGATCCCCGCCTTCGACCGCCCCTAACGACGCACCGCTACAAATCTCCAAACCCCGCCAACCAGTCCAACGATGGATCGAGCGACCACGCGCCTGTGTTCGCCTCGTAGTTCAAATCAAAGTCCGGCCCGCAGATGCCGGTGTAGGTGAAGCAGTGGGGGGCGCTGCCGTCGTCGGTCTCGCTGGCCTGCACAATGTAGTAGCCGCTGCCGTCGCCAGCGATGCAATCAAAGGCGGTCGCGCCGCAGTCGCTGCCGGTGATGAGCTCTTGCTGTTCGCGGATCCCGGGGCGGTTGCACGAGAGGCCGTCCGGATCGCAGCCAAAGTACTCGTCGCTGTCGCCCACGACGGAGCGGATGGCCGAGGTGGGCAACGCCAGCGTCGACTGGGACAGGCAGGCCGACATGTCGTTGGTGTCGGTGGCCTGGGTGCCCCCGCCGATCTGGAAGGTGGCGCGCACCCGGCTGTCGTAGTTGCCGGCGATGGCCGCGAGGTGGGCGCCCTGGCTAAAGCCGGCGGTGACGATACCCTTGCTGCAGTCGGCCTTGTCGCGCGCGCACAGCTGGGAGAGCGCCACGGCGGGGTCCGCCTCGTCGAACAAAAACGACGCCTTGTCGATCAGCGCCGCGCAGCCGCCCGGATAAAACTGGTTGGAGTAGTCGATGGACGCCGCCACGTACCCGCGCTGCGCCATGGCGAGGGTGTAGGACTCGTCGTCTTGGGTCCACCACGACATGGTGGTGCCCGTGAGCCACACGAACACCGGGTAGGTACCCGCCGCCGCGGGCTCGTGCCCGGCGATGTCCGCGTTGGGCCCTGGGCCGTCGTCGAACACCCCGTCCATATAAAAGCCCACCGGGGGGATGTCCCCGTCGCCATCCCCGTCGCCATCGCCATCCCCGTCGCCACACACCCCGTCGCTCGCCACGTTCATCCCGGCGGCGGCGGCCTCGCATTCGTTGCCGTAGGTCAC
>CALKDV010000497.1 GCA_938084085.1 uncultured Nannocystaceae bacterium | reverse complement strand
CGCCGCCGTCGCCGAGCGTCCACAGCACATCGCCCGTGCTGTGGTCCACCTTGATCACCCAGTTCTGGTGCCGCAACGACACCAGGATGCTGTCGTCGCTGGCGTCGTACCAGACGCCATTTCCGTGGGTCCAGTCGTGGTACGGACCGGAGCCTGACATTTTTTGGTTCATGGAGAGGGAGCCGGGGAAGCGCTGGGTGTCGAGGTGGTCGAAGGAGGACCACGTCCAGACCGCCTCACCGTCCGGGTTGAGTTCGATGAGCGTGTCTCCTTGCAGGCTGACGACACCGCCGAGCGCGGGCACGTCGATGCTTTGCGTCTCTCGAGCGAGCGCGAGGATGTTTCCGTTCGGGAGCACGCGCGCGTCGTGATGGATGCCCCAACCGTCGATGGGGGAGTTGTAGACTCCGAGCGATTCGCAGGCCGCGTTCATGAGGCGCACTTGACCCGGAATTCGCAGCATGATTCGCCCGTCGTCCAGCTTGTCGACGTCGCGGGCCACGAAACTCTCGGAGACGTCGAGGTCTCGAAACCACCAGTTGACCTCTCCGTTCCCGTCGCGGGCCAGGGCCACGGTGGTGTCCGCTACGTTTAGGGGGTCGGTGTCTTGGCGTACGACGGGGCCGTGAAAGAGGGCCCCGAAGCTGGTCAAGTCCACCTCTCCCGCCGCCAAGGGGGGCGCCGCAACCTCCGTGTCGGCAGGCAGCGGGCCGGTCGTTATGGGGGAGGTCTCGCTCACCGACTCTCCGGTGTCGTTGGAGGTCGCGGTGATGGTGAGATCGTAGTCTTGGGACGCATGGAGCCCCGCGAGGATGATGCGATGGGAGGTGCCGCCGGTGGATTGCGGCGCCGCCATATTCAGTCCATCTTTCGAGACTGTGGTGACTTCCACGGCGCTCGCTTCGGAGGTCTCGACCTCGACAATGGCCGAGAGTCCGCAGTCCTCTGGTTGCAGGATGTTGACATCCAAGATCGCGATGCCATCGCCCGTCTCGGTGTTTCCAGTCTCGCCGGTCTCTGTCGCCGTTGCCGTCCCCGTCTCTGTCCCGGATGTACTGGCGTCCTCGCCGGTGGTTTCGTCTCCGTCACTTGTGCCGGCGGGGTCTGCTGTGCATCCCAGGAGCGCGAAGACGGTGAGGCTGGCACACCATTGTGGTCGTGGTGAGCGCGGCGCTGGATGCCAAAGGAAGGGAGCGAGGTAGGCCATAGCAACTACTCATACCGCGACTTTTTGGGAGGGGCGAGCCTCGCGTTGAACTTGAGTGGATACGGAGCAGCCGTTCGTGGAGCCTCGAACTCAGGGCGAACGTGATACCGTCCCTGAATGCAGCTTCAACGCGCCCTGGGCCCGGCTCCTCGCGTCCGCGCCATCGTAGAGGTCTTGGCCCATGGTGCTCTTGGGGTCGCGCTGACGGCGGCGATCGGGTGTTCCCAGGGAGATGCTGATGAGGACAGCTCGCCGACGATGACGGGGGAAGCAGCGGACTCCGAGAGCGGAGATGGGGACGGAGACGGGGACGGCGATGGAGACGGGGACGGCGATGGAGACGGCGACGGCGACCCCACGACCTCTGGAGACGGGGACGGGGACGGCGATGGAGACGGAGACGGGGACGGGGACGCCGTGGCGGTGCTGTTCGTGGGAAACAGTTACACCGCCTACAACTCGTTGCACGAGTGGGTCGCCACCATCGCGCAGGAGGCTGGAATCGACCTCACCGCCGAGGCGATCACGGTGGGCGGTCAAAACTTTGAGGGGCATGCCGCCACGGAGAGCACCGTCTCGAGTATCGCCAATCGCGCCTACGACGCCGTCGTGCTGCAAGGCCAGAGCGTGGAGCCCTGGCTTGGTACGGAGAACTTCATCACCTCTGGACTCGCGCTCTCAGAGCCCGTGTGCGCGAGCGGTCGAGCGGCCTATTTTTTCGAGACCTGGGCGCGTGCCGCAGGCTCTTCGGTCTACGAGATCGACCCTGCGGTGACCACACCCGACGCGCTTCAGATGAAGCTCACCGAGGGATACGCCATGCTCGCCGCGGCCAGCGCGTGCGGCGAGGTCGCGCCGGTGGGTCAGGCGTGGCAGCAGGTCTGGAGCATGATGCCGGCGCCGGCGCTTCACACCGCCGACCTGAGCCACCCCAACCCGCTCGGGAGTTACCTGGCCGCGCTGGTGCTCGCGCGGGACATCGCCGGGGTCGAGCCGGCGGGGGCGTGGAGCCCACAGGGACTGGCGGCGATGGATGTGATGACGGTGCAGATGGCCGCCGCGGCCGCACCGTGAGAGGAGTTCCCGCTAGTTGTCGAGCGCGCCGGCGTCGATCCAGTCACGGACAAGCGCCACCGCCTCGTCGTTCAGCAAAAACGGCGCGTTGAGAGGCATATTGGGCAGCGCGACGCCCGTGTCGTCCACGGGGGCGCATCGAGACACTCGCTGGTAGAGCCAGCTGCCCTCGGAGTCGCCGGGCGCGACCAAGGGCATCGTTGTGTTCGCGGCCACCTCGTGCGTGGAGAGACGCGCGGCGAGCCCCGCTGACTGCAAGTCGAGACCAGCCGCTTGGGATGCGGCGCCGTGGCATCCGCTGAAGGCACACGAGGGGGTGAAGACCGCCTCGCGAATACTGGTCAGCGTGGGCTCGATGGCCGATGTGACGGTGGAGTCGGAGTCCTCACACTCGGGGATAGGCGGGATGTTCTCGTCGTTGGGGTCCACTGGAGGGACGTACAAATCACCCGCGATCTCCGCCTCCGTCGGGGGCCCTTGCCCGGCGTTCTTATTCACGATGAGGTAGCCACACTGCCCCTCAAAGTTGACGATGTCCCCGTCGGTGCCCACGGCGGTGCTGCCAGCCGTGACAGAGGCGTCGATGAGCCGATTGGTGTCGGCCAGTCCAAGCATCACGCACATTTCCTGGTCGCCGATGCCCCATCCGATGCTCACATCGCGCCAGTTGTCGTAGCCGCAGGTGAACGAGAACCCGTTGATGTCGGAGATGTCGAGGGGCGGGTCGAAGGTGCGGCCGTTGGCCTCGCCGTTGAAGCCGTTGAGCTCGTAGACCTTCTCTCCGTTCAAGTCGCC
>CALKDV010000496.1 GCA_938084085.1 uncultured Nannocystaceae bacterium | reverse complement strand
CCTCGCTGGTCGAACTCTCCATGTCACGTGTGACGATGGAGAATCCCTCGGCGATCAGTCTCGCCTTCGGACCCGCCTCGTTCTCCGTGGTGACATTCCAAGACGCGCCCACGCACGCGATGCAGATGCTCCGCTCGGTGTCCCCCAAGATCAAGCAGCTTCGACTCGAAGGGGCGTGGGTCACGGCGGATGCCCTGCGAGACCTCTCGATTCTGCACAGCGTACGGACGCTCGCGTTCGTCGGCACGGGCATCACCAACGGGGGACTCTCCTTCGTTCAGCGATTGAAATCCCTGGAGGCGCTCGAATTTGAGGAAGAGAGCATCAACGATCTGTCTCCCATCTACCTGCGTGATCTCCCGCTGACCTCCATGATCTGCCGATGCGAGAGGCTGGGAGACACAGGCGCGCGGCACATGGCGAGACTCTCCACCCTCCAGCACCTGACGCTCGAGGGCTCTCGCATCTCCCCAAGCGGGATCTTGTCGCTCGCAAAGCTAGACGCCCTCCTCGAACTAAGTCTGACGGTGCAGGAGATCGACGGTGTGGCGATCGAAAGCATCGCGGGTCTCCCAGCCTTGGAGCGACTTAATATTATCGGGCACGGACCCAAGGGGGCTGCCTTGGCCTCGCTCGCGAAGGCCTCCAATCTCCGCTCCTTGACCCTGCGAATACCCGAATTGAACGACAGCCTGATCCCCACGATCAACCAACTGCAGCGGCTCGGCACGCTCGACCTCAAGGGCACGAGCATCTCCGACCGCGGCCTGTCAAAACTCAGCGCCCTCCCCAGCCTGCGGAACCTCAACCTGAGCGGCACCCGAATAAGCCGCTCGAACTTCGGCGCCATCGGTGCTCTCCACGCGCTTGAAGCCCTCGACCTCAGCTACACCGACGTGGTGGACGAGGCGGTCCGAGCCCTCGCCCCACTGCAACGTCTTCGAGTCCTCAACCTCCGAAGAACGCTGGTGACCTCCGAGATCATTCCATCGCTAGACGCGCTGGCGTCGCTTGAAGCGCTGGACATCAGCGACACGGCGATCTCTGCGAGCGACCTCGTCCCGAGGCTCCGAAGATGACACCTCGGTGTCCCTTCGCGGCGCACAGATGAAGGAACGGGATCCGAGGGCGCTCATCTCAGCGAGAGGTGAAAACGTCCGTCGGGTCCGGGGCGTGTAGACCTGCGCGCGGCATCCAACCATAGCACCGCCGCGTCGACCGCCTCACGGATCGTATCCCCGAGCCATAATCTCGACGCGATCGCGGCACCGAGCGCGCAGCCGGTGCCGCGAATATCGGGGCCCTCGATTCGAGGTCGGGCGATCCTCTCCACCCCGCGTGGATCCCAAAAAATATCGACAATGGACGTAGTCACCGCAGCGTGGCCTCCCTTGAGCAACACAGCGCCCGCCCCCGTCACCTCCGCGACCGCGCAGGCCAACGCCTCTCCCACCAAGGATGGATCCCCCACAATGTGCCGCGCCTCCTCGACGTTCGGTGTCAACAGGGTCTGCGCCCCACAACAGCCGATATATGTGCCGACGCTGCCGCCCAGCGCTCCTCCGTCGGATGCGCACAACACCGGATCAATGATCACGGGCACCACACGTCGAGACAGCCACGCGCGCAACACCTCCCCCAAGGAGGTCGGGACGACACCAACCTTGAGTACCTTCACCGTGTCGACGTGTGTGAGGCGCGCGGCGAATGACCCCGCGTCCACCGGATACGAATGAGCGCGCACCCCACCTCCTTGAGCGGTGAGCGACGTGACCACGCAGGCGATGGGAGCCGCCGGCGCGATCGCTCTGGCGGTTGAGGCGTCTCGGAGCACGCCAGCGCCGCCGGTGGGATCCATCCCCCCGAGAAAACCGAGGCTCACCGTGGCTCCGGACCATCCGCATCGGTCACGGCTGTGACCGCGAGGATGTGATCATCCGGAAGGATCCGCTCCACCACATGGAGCTCTTCAGGCGCGACGAAACCCACGAGGCTGTAGCGCCCGTCGAGATGCGGCGTCGGTGCGTGGGTCACAAAAAGCTGCGAGCCGCCGGTGTCTCGCCCCGCGGTGGCGATACCCACGGCGCCGCGCCCGTAGGTGATGTTGGAGTATTCGCAGGGCACAAGGTAACCGGGACCCCCGTACCCGTCTCCCCGTGGATCCCCTCCTTGAACCACGAAACCGGGAACGATGCGATGCCATCGAAGACCCGCATAAAACCCATCTCGGGCCAGCTTCGCCAGGTGCAGCTGGTTGATAGGAGCGTCGACGCCCCGGAAATCCACCACAAACGATCCCGCCTCGGTCTCGACCCGCAAGCCCCGCGCTTGAGGGTTTGTCGGGCTCAACAGCGCGCGCAGCTCTGGCGCAGGTGGGGACGACGCGGGCAACGGAAGCATCGCGGTCAACTCCCCCCGGAACGCGGGATGAGCAGAGAGGACATTCCGTGCGCTGCGACGGACGGTCACGTTTCCGTGACCCGCGAGCGGCAGCACCACCTCGCGCAACAATCGCTCGTGGGCGGGCGTAAGCTCGGTGCTCGCGTCGTTCTCGGCCTTCTTCTCGGCCGTCTTCTCGGCCTTCTTCTCGGCCGTCTTCTCGGCCGTCTTCTCGGCCGTCTTCTCGGCCGTCACGAGTCGGCCGAGAGCCTCGATCGCCGCGAGGCGACCTTCC
>CALKDV010000495.1 GCA_938084085.1 uncultured Nannocystaceae bacterium | reverse complement strand
GTGGGCCACCGGCGACGACGTGGTGAACGGCGCCGAGGCCCCCTCAAGCGACGGGATGATTTACGACGGCGCGGACGAGACCGCGCTGGTGTGGGCGAGCGGACAGGCCTGTGACAGCGCCACCACCCCCTACCCACCCGCCTACGACGGCACCCAAGGCTGGTCGTGCTCGGAGCACGCGAACTGCCAAACGCAGGCCCAAGTGGTCAACTGCGTGTGGCAAGGCGGACACACCTGGGGGAGAATCCCCAGCACCAACTTCGCCCTCGAGGCGATGCTCTCCTTCTTCGCCGCGCAGGCCCCCTGACCGATCGTGACCTCCTCTCCACCTCACCCCGACGCGGACGAACCGACCCGACGGCGCCAACTCGTGGAGTGGTTCACCGACGCAGTGGAGCGTGGTGATCTTGATCTTGGGGAGCTTGAACGCCGGGGACGAGGCGCCGCCGTGACGCTGCGGCGACCCGAGGCAGATCAGGTCGCGCTCACATGGCCCGGCAAGCGCGCCGTGCAGGGCGCGCCCGCGTCGGTCGACGAGATTCGACTCGAGCCGGCAGGCGACGGGGCGCCCGGCGATCAATTAATCATTGGAGATAACCTGCCCGTGATGCGAGCCCTCGCCAGTTCCTTGTCCGATACGGTAGACCTGGCCTACATCGACCCTCACTACAACACCGGGCGGGGATTCACTTTTGACGACCGTTTCCCCGCCCCGAGCGGCGGCCGCAGCGACGGACGCAGAGGGAGGCGTGGTCAGCGGGATCGAGGCGCGTGGCTCAATTTTATGTACCCCCGGCTCGTCGCGTTGCGTGATCTGATGAGCGCGCGAGGTGTGCTCGTCGCCCACATTGACGAACATGAGCACGAGACCCTCGTCATGATCTGCAAGGAAATCTTTGGCGACGCGAACTACCTCGGCTCTATCGTCTGGGACAAGGGAAACCCCAAAGGAGACGCGAAGCGCGTGGCCTACCAACACGAGCACATCGTGGTGTTCGCGAAGGACCCCAAGCAATGTTCTCCCCTGCGACGCCCCAAAGAGAACGCGCAGCAGATCTTGGAGGCCGCAGCCTCCTCCATTCGCAGCACCCCAAGTCTCGAGCAAGCGCGAGAAGATTTTTCGAAATGGATCAAGGGAACACGTGGCCTGTCCGGCGGAGAGGCGATGTACGCCCGCATCTCCGAGGACCACCGCGTCTACAGGCTCGTCTCCATGGCGTGGCCCAACAAAAAGACCGCCCCTCCCGAGTACTTTCAACCACTGCTCCATCCGGTGACGGGGGAACCCTGCCCTGTCCCAGCGCGCGGGTGGAGAAATCCCCCGGGGACCATGGATGAGCTTTTGTCTCGGGGCCTGATCGAGTTTGGGATCGACCACTCAACGCAGCCACAACGGCGCTACTTCCTCGACGAACACATGCACGAGAACATCCCCTCGGTGATTCGTTTCGCCGGCGCCGATGACGACCGACTGCGCGATCTTGGGATCCCGTTCGAGCATCCAAAGCCCGTGGAGTTCGCCACCCGACTGCTCTCATGGTTCGGGCCGCCCGACGCGGTCATCTGTGATTGTTTCGCGGGCTCCGGCACCACGGGGCACGCGGTCTGGGAGGCGAATCTGCGTGACGGTGGCACCCGGCGTTTTGTCCTCGTCCAGGCCCCCGAGCCTGTCTTCGCGAGCGCCGCAACAAAAGGGCAGGCCTTCGAGTCCGTCGATGAGATCACGCGAACGCGACTCGAGCGAGTCGCGGCGCGCTACCGTGAGCACGAACAAGGCTTCTCCCCCACCCTCCTCGTGCGGCGGCTCATCCAGCGCTGACGGCGGCCCTCCGATCGTCGGTGAGCGGCTTAGCCGCCGAGAGCTTCGCCCCGAGCGACCGACTTCTCCCACATCCGAATGTAGCCCTCGGCGGAGCGGAACAGCGGCTCGAGTTCGTCGTCCGACGCCGCGTCGCCGCGGGCATCTTCGATCAGCTCGGGCAGCAAGCCGATGTGAACGAGGCCTTCGGTGTTGAAGTCCAGGCCGCGCTCACCGATCGCGGGCTCCGTAAACGTGACGTCTCCGGCGACAGATTGAAACGGATAGGTGATCGGGTCCTCTTGAGGGGAACCGCACCCGTTGTCTCCGAAGCGGGGCTTGCGGGCCCCCGCGAATCCGTTCAGATCGAAGCCAAAGCCCTCGGCGGGATAGCCCCCCTCCGCCTCAATTTGGGAGATCCGGCTCTTAAAGCCGTTGAGCGTTGAGCCCGGATTTGCGCTGTCTCGGCAGCGTCCGAACCCAGTCTTCGAGACACCACCCACGGCGTAGAGCCGCCCGTTGTTGTTCGAGCCGTGGGTGCCGGCCGCGGGATAGTCATTGGCCTCGAGGAGCTCAAATGCCCGCTCATACGAGCGCTGCGGCAGGTGGTCCACCTCGAGGATCATCCCGCGCGCCATCATCTGCTCGATCAAAAACTCCCCGAGCGGGGTCAAGCCTGTCTTTTGACAGTAGGCGCCCTCAAGGGACGGCTCTTCGAAGGCCGAGATGTACGGGAACGCCGTGGCGATCGGGCTCGAGGGGAAGAGGCTGAAGTCGTTGGGGGGCATGG
>CALKDV010000494.1 GCA_938084085.1 uncultured Nannocystaceae bacterium | reverse complement strand
CGGCGACGGCGACGGCGACGGCGACCCGACCGGTGATGGCGACGGCGACGGCGACGGCGACGGCGACGGCGACGGTGACGGTGACCCGACCGGCGACGGCGACGGCGACGGCGATGGCGATGGCGACGGCGATGGCGACGGCGACGGCGACGGCGACGGCGACGGTGACGGCGACGGCGATGCCGACGTCTGTGGAGACGGGATGATCACCGGGACCGAAGAATGCGACGACGGTGTCAGCAACGGTAACGGCGTCTCTGCGTGTCGGTCCGACTGTACGCTCACCACATGTGGCGATGGATATACAGGCGGAGCCGAGGGATGCGACGACGGCAACAACGTGGACAACGATGGATGCGACGCCATGTGCGTCATCGAGAACTGTGGCGACGCGCAGATTGATGTTCAGCCAGTCGCGCCACAGGTCATCTTCGTTCTCGACAAATCTGGCTCGATGTTTGGCTATACAGTGGACGACGGGCTCGGCGGTCAGATTACCCGCTGGAACAGCCTGCACAACGTCGTCTCTTCCATCACGACCACCTACGACAACTCCATCGAGTTTGGCGCGCAGCTCTTCCCCAACGTGATCGCAGACTTCGGGGACGTCGCGTTCCCCGACCGAGTCTGCGATGTCGGGGCGGTGCCAGAGGCCACGGTCGCCCCCACGAACAGCGCGACAGTCATCGGGAACATCCCTGGTGCGACCGTCACCAGCGCGGATATCGAGGCCCAGGGCGCGACGCCCGGTCGTGCGGGAATCGTCGCAGCGATCAACCACCTCAAGACTCTCGATCCCACCGTCCCCAAAGCGGTGATCTTCGTCACCGATGGGTCGTCAAACTGCCCCGCGGCCCTGCTGTCTACCTGCAACCCAAACATCGCCGCGTGCAACAACGACGTCGGTCTCTACACCAACATCTTCGAGACCTACGACCCGAACCTAGAGGCCGTCGTCGCCAACGCCTACACCAACGACAATATCGAGACCTACGTCGTCGGCATCGGAATCGTCGATATGGCCGTCGACTCGGTTGTGTGTGATCCCGCAATGGGGAACGGGCAGTGCACTTCGCTGTACCCCTCACTCGTGTGCTGTGACACCGCCGACTCGAATTGCACCGCGAACTTCTGTACCCAGGCCTCGCAAAATCCGCGCGACGTCAACCCCTTCGCCGCGCTCACCTCTATCGCCCAAGCAGGCGGGGTGCCAAACCCTGTCACCATGGGTTTCTACGAGGGAAACAGCCAGGCGGATTTGGACGCGGCGCTCAACCAGATCACGAGCAATATCTTCTCGTGCACGGTCAGCCTGAACCCGGCCCCCTTCCCCATCCAGTCCGACCTCGTCACCATCACGGTCAACGGCGTCGCGTACGACACGCCCCTCGCGAGCGCCACAGAGTGCCAAACCCAAGACGGGTGGTACTGGTCGAATCCCTATACGGAGGTCACCTTGTGCAACACCACGTGCGACGACCTCAAACTCACCAACGCCCTCAGCGCCGAGTACGGTTGCCCAGGCGGCGGCGGCTGAGCGAGGAGTCCCCGCTTCCTCGCGACCCCCGCCGCGCGGGGATTCAGCGTGTCTCGTACGTGGCGCTGGTGGCGGATGCTCCCTCGATACGATGGGCCTCGTCGTCTTCGCGCGGCGAAGAGACGAAGTAACCATAGAGCACCGGCACCGTCAGGAGCGTCAACAGGCTCATGCCTGCACCGCCTAACAGAGGAAGCGCCATTGGAATCATCAAGTCGGCTCCCCGTCCCGTGGACGTAATGATGGGGAGCAACGCCAGGATGGTCGTGGCGGTCGTCATCAAACAGGGACGGACCCGCCGCTGACCTGCGGCGACCAGACCTCGAGCAACCTCTCCACGGGTTCGTGGTGGGTGATCCGCGAAGTATTGATCGAGGTAGGTCGCGAGGATGACTCCGTTGTCCGTCGCGATCCCAAACAGAGCTAGAAATCCCACCCACACCGTGACGGTGATCGCGACCTCCTGAAGTTGCAGCGCGTTCAGCATCACCCCTGGAAGCCAGCTCACGAGGAGCTCGGGCCGCGCCCAAACCCACAGGGTGAGCATTCCTCCAGCGGCGGAGAGCACGACCCCTGAAAACACGATCAACGCCGTCGAAGCCCGACGAAACTGCATATACAACAGCACAAAGATCGTCATCAGCGCGAGAGGGACCAACAATTTGAGCTTCGCCGCGCTCCGAAGCTGGCTCTCGTACGAGCCCGCGAACCGATAGCTGACACCGTCGGGGACCTCAAGGAGGTCCGTCTCTACCGCCTGCTGGAGTTCCGCGTCGAGCTGACGAACCGCCTCCACAGCGGTCTTCCCGGGCGCGGGATCAAAAGTGACGTAGCCGACCAGGAAGGTGTCCTCTGAGCGGATCATCTGAGGACCACGAGCGTATCGAATCTTGGCGAGCTGGCGCAGCGGGACCTGCTCGCCGCGGTGACCGGTGACCAAGATTCCGCCGATGGCCTCCACGCTGTCTCGTGCCTCCCGAGGGTAACGAACCCGTACCGAGTATCGTTCTCGACCCTCGATCGTGGACGTCGGGGCCTTCCCCCCAATGGCGGCCTCGATGGTGTCTTGCACGGCGCGAATACTCAGCCCGTGACGACCGATCTCTGCGCGATCGATCTCCAACTCAAGATAGGGCTTCCCCACCACACGGTCGACGAGAACAGAATCAGCCGCGACCGCAGGAGAACGACGCAAGCGGCGCTCCACGCTCTTGCTGAACGCTTCGATGCCCTCGAGCGTCGGACCAAATACCTTGATGCCTGCCACCGAGCGCATCCCCGTTTGCAACATGATGATGCGCGTCTCGATCGGTTGGAGCTTCGAGACGCCGGACAAACCTGGCACCCGACTTACGCGAACGATCTCGGCCCACAAGTCTTCCATGTCCTTCACCTCCGGTCGCCACGTCCGAAACGGTCGGCCCTTCGGATCTGGAATTAACGCGCCGCCCTCGTCCCGATCAAAAGACTCGCTCGCCTCGTCGTATGCGAATCTCGCTACCTGCCCGTCTCGGTCGAGACGAAACTCCGGCTCGATCTCGACGATGGTCTCGACCATCGACACCGGCGCTGGATCGAGCGAGGTCTCTGCGCGGCCGAGTTTTCCAACAGCGCGTCGAACCTCCGGCAGCGACGCGATGGCAGCGTCCGCGAGCTGCATCAGCTCGAGCGACGTCCCAATGGACGCGTTGGACGTTGTGGACGGCATGTACAGCAATGAGCCCTCGTCGAAGGGCGGGACAAAGTCCTCTTGGAGGCCTGGAAACAACACTCCGAGGTCCCGGACGAGCGCAGATTCGCGTGCTGCCGATGGCAACGACCCGGTGAGCCGAGGCGCCCCGAGCCACGCGGCCAAGCCGACGAAGACCACCATCACGTTCATCATGAGAAACAGCGATCGAAACCGGAGCGCCGCCTGCAGAAGCGCCGCGTAGCTCCGCCCGAAGGCCATCAACACGGCCGCCACTCCGAGGGTCGTGAGCGCCACGAAGGAGGCGTGAGCCGGGAGCGACGCCCCGATTCCCAGGGGCGCCCACGCCGCCGCCAACACCCACACGACGCTGGCCATCGCCGCCGCGTTTGCGACCCACACAACGCCGCCATCGGCCGAGATCCCCAGGTCGCGGCCTGCCAACGTGACGCGCCACGTCCGGTCGGGGAGCCACGCCCGCGCGAGCCGCAGGAGCGCGGCGAGGCACCACAACGCGGCGGGACCTCCCCCTCCCGAGATAAACCATGCCGCCGCGACGACCCCCATGAGGAGATCAAACAGGTGTCGACGCAGCCACGCTCGGAGCTTGAAGGGCGCCTCACCGCGCGGACCGCCCTGAACTGTCACGCCGGCCAGCAGCGCGGCGATCGCCGGGATCACCAACAAGGTCACCACCCCCGCCGACGCGAGCGCCAAGGTCTTCGTGGTCGCGAGCGGGGCGAACATCTTCCCCTCCTGACCGGAGAGGCCGAAGATCGGCAAGAAGCTCAGCACCGTGGTGGCGGTCGCGGTCACCACCGCGGGAGCCACCTCCCCCACGGCTCTCGCGATGACACGATCGGTCGGCTGTCCCGCCGACGCGCGCCCAAGATGGGCCCGGATATTCTCCGCGAAGACGATCGAGACATCGACCATGGTCCCGATGGCGATGGCGATTCCCGAGAGGGCCATGACATCAGCACCGATACCGCTCACGCGCATACAGATCAGGGTGCTCGCGACGCTGAGGGGCAACACCATCGAGACGAGCGCCGCCGTCTTCAGGTGACCTAGCAGCAACAAAACCACGAGCACGGTGATCAAGAGCTCGTGATGAAGGGCCCCAGAAAGCGTCGCCAGGGTCTCATCGATGAGGCGCGCGCGGTCATAGAAGGGGACGATCGCGACGGCGACCTCCCGGCCATCCGCGAGCACTTTTTTCGGGAGCCCCGTTGTGATCGCCTCGATCCGCTCACGCACGCGCTCGATCACCACCATGGGGTTGGCGCCGTAGCGGGCTGTAACCACGCCTCCGACCACCTCAGCGCCGCCGTCGTCGAGCGCGCCTCGCCGAAGCGCGGGTCCTATCTGTACCCTCGCCACGTCTCGTACCCGCACAGGGGT
>CALKDV010000493.1 GCA_938084085.1 uncultured Nannocystaceae bacterium | reverse complement strand
GCATTGACATGTCGTCGGAGGAAGGGTCCGATGCCCTGTTCGAGACGTACCTGAAGCCCTACTTCGAGGGGAAGTTCCGCACGCTCCACCGCGGCGATTCGTTCCACATTGATGGCCCGAACGGCCTGATTGAGTTCCAGTGCGTGGAGATCGATTCTGTGGAGGTGGATGGTGACTCTGCCTGTGTGGTGGTGGATGATACCCTGCTGGAGTGCGAGGGCGAGCCCATTGATCGCGATGACGCCGACGACCTCGTCTACAAGAACGAGCGGGGCAAGCTCCTCGCCGTCGTTGACTCGATTCGCGACGCGCACGATCGCGGGCAGCCGGTGCTGGTTGGCACGGCGAGCGTGGAGAAGTCACAGGTCATCCACCAGCTGCTCGACAACGCGAAGATTCCGCACAACACGCTGAACGCCAAGAACCACGCTCGTGAGGCCTTCATCGTCGCGCAGGCGGGTCGCAAGCACGCAGTGACCGTGGCTACGAATATGGCCGGCCGCGGCACCGACATCGTCTTGGGCGGGAACTCGGACATGATGGCGCGCGAGCAGGTCGATCCCGACCAGGACGCTCAAGGCTTCGCCACCATTCACGAAGAGATCAAGGCGCAGTGCGACGTCGAGAAAGAGGAGATCCTGGGCCTCGGCGGTCTGTTGATCGTGGGGACCGAACGGCATGAGAGCCGACGGATCGACAACCAGCTGCGTGGTCGATCCGGTCGCCAAGGCGATCCCGGGCGCTCTCAGTTCTATCTTTCCTTGGAAGACGACCTGATGCGCATCTTCGGAGCGGATCGGATCATGGGGCTGATGGAGCGGTTGGGGATGGAGGATGATGTGCCCATCGAGGCGCCGCTTGTAAACCGCTCCATCGAAAACGCCCAAGAAAAAGTCGAGGCGATGCACTTCGACACGCGCAAGAATATCTTCGAATACGACAACGTGATGAACGAGCAGCGCAAAGCGATCTATGCGCTCCGCAAGCAGATTCTCGAGGGCAGGTATGCGCCGGAGATCCTGGACGAAGAGGCTCGCAAAGAACAGCAAGACAAGCTGCCTCCGCCTCCGGACACCTCCGGCCCACACACGGTGCCGTCCATCATTGAACTGGTGAAACCGCGGGTGAGCGCCATCGTGACCACCTTCTGTAGCGCGGCGGCGGCCGAGCAATCGGGGGCGGAGCCCACCGAGGGAGGCTTCCCACAGGGAGGCATTGACGCGCGCGCCCTCGGACACGAGCTTTATCGTCACTATGGTGCGCTTGTGGATCTTGAGTCTGTGCGAGAAGATCGAGAGCAGATTCTGGAGGTCAGCGCTGACACCGTCGCGCGCTCGCTGATTCAGCAGCGCGAGCGGATTCATGATCTCGCGTTTAAATCGGTCGAGGAGATTGTGGCCGACTTGTGTCCTGAGGACGTCCACCCAGATGATTGGGATCTTGAGGGTCTCGAGGAGGCGATGAAGGATCGTTTCTACGTCGCCATGGATCTCTCCCAGGTGCGAGACAACCTCGACAAGCTGGTCAATGACTGTTGGAAGACGGTCGAGGACTCTCTGGTCGCTCGCGAGGAGGAGCAGACGCTCTATGTCTTCTTGTTCTATGTGCGTCAGATCTATCTCAAAGAGATCGACGATCAGTGGATCGCCCACCTCAAGAATATTGACGCGTTGCGCACCGGGATCGGCCTGCTCTCCTACGCCACACGCAACCCCAAAAACGAGTACAAGATCCGCGGCTTTGAGATGTTCAGCGCCATGTGGTCGAGCATCGAGACCAGCGTCCTCGAACAGGTTGTTCAGATGAAGCTCTCCGAGGAGCAGCGCCGGCTGGCCGAAGAAGGGGCGGAGTACGAGACCGAACTCACCAAGCACTCGCGGCAGCGGGAGGCGGCGGCGAGGGGTCGAGGCGCCGCCGCGGCGCGAGGCGTTCAGGCAGGCCAGGTGCGGGCGGCGTCTCAGCGGGCGATGGATGCGATCACCAAGGAGACGGGCGTACGCGCCCAGCCAGGATCAGGCGCGGCGGCGACGAGCGGGGGCAGCAGCGCCACGCCAAGTCGCGCGCGGAGCAAGCCAAAGGTGGGACGCAACGATCCGTGCCCGTGTGGATCTGGCAAGCGCTACAAAACCTGTCACGGCAAGGGCGAGAGCAGCCGTCGAAGATCAGGCGCGTAGGCGAATCTCGCCGCGGGTTCACAGCTCATTTGGGCTTGATGATTTTGGACGGATGCGGTCGGACGAATGCGGAGATTTGGCCTCGCCGTGCTAGGCTCCGGCCATGCGCGCGCTGGGTCTCGACGTCGGCAGCAAGACCATTGGAATCGCCATCAGCGACACCAGCGGGTCGTTTGCCAGCGCATTGAAGACGCACCGACGCTCCGGACAGCAGCCAGACGCGCTCGCGATTCATGAGCTCGCTGCGAGTCACGAGGTCACGACCGTCGTGGTCGGCCTCCCACTCGAACTTGACGGGAGCGAGGGGCATCGATCTCGCCGGGTGCGGGCGTTCATCCGAGCCTTGGAGAGCGCCCAGGAGCATGAGGTACGGATCGTGGTGTGGGATGAGCGGTTCTCGACCGCCGCTGCCGAGCGAACGCTGCTTGAGGCTGATCTCTCCCGAAAAAAGCGGAAGCGTCACATCGACGCGGTCGCGGCCCAGTTCATTTTACAAGGATGGCTCGACTACGAGCGCGGCAAGGGCGGGGAGGGTCGTTCAAGTGGCCCGTAAACGACGCTGGTACAAGGCGCGACGTTCAAGAATCCCTCAGCGGCTCGCGCTGTTGCTTGTGGTGGTTGGGCTTGGCCTGCTCGGGTCACGGGTGCTCGATTTGTGGAGGATAGTGGACACGTACCCGGCACGCCCGCTCAGCGCGCAGGCTCGGCATGTCACATTGGAGATCCCGCGCGGGACCTCCTTGCCCGGCGTGCTCAAGAGGTTGGTCGCGGCGGAACTCTTGAGTGACGAAGAGGCGATGTACTTCAAGGTGTTCGTCTTGCAGCGTGGTGCCGCCAATCGGATCACCGCCGGCACCCACAAGATGTCAACGAGCATGACGCCGGTGGAACTCTTGGAGGAGTTGGTTCGTGCTCCAGGAGCGCCGGAGGTGCGGGTGACGATTCCAGAGGGCTGGAATATGTTGCAGGTGGCGACGGCCCTCAGCGAGGCGGGCTTTGGGTCCACAAAGGTCATCGTGGCGACGATGCGGGACCCCGCGTTCCTCGCGTCGGTGGGCGTGGAAGGACCCTCGTTGGAGGGGTATCTATTTCCAGACACCTATCGATTCGATCTTAAGGCGGGTCTGGGGAAGGCGCTCGCGAGAATGGTGGCGCGACATCGTGATGTATTTGATGACCTGTATCGGCGGTACAGGGCCTCAGCCATCACGAATCAAAAGAGCCTGGGTGGGAAACGAGTCGACCTCGTGACCCTGGCCTCCATCGTCGAAAAGGAGACCGGCGCCGCGAAGGAGCGCCCAAGAATCGCGGGGGTGTTTTACAACCGCCTACGATTTAGGAGCTTCACCCCCAAGCTCTTGCAGACCGATCCCACCATCACCTACG
>CALKDV010000492.1 GCA_938084085.1 uncultured Nannocystaceae bacterium | reverse complement strand
AACATCGCGCGACGGCGCCGGACGTCGACGTTGGACAAGCCGTTGTATCGCCCGTCGGCTTGGAATAACGCATCGCGCTTGGAGAACCCCTCCGTGTTGACGTTGGCGAGGTTCTGCGACGCGGTGGAGATACCGGATTGGTGGGAGAGGAGGCTTGATTTCCCGGTTTGGAGGAGGCTGACGAGTCCGACGGTCATGGTGGCAGTTACCCGATGCTGGAGGTGAGGATGGGGCCCACGGTCGCGACCGGGGCACTTTTGGGTCCATAGGAGCGCTGGTCCGCGCCGGTCATCGCGTTGATGAGCCCGCGAACGGTGCGTTGTGCGGTCTGGAGTCCGCGCGCGTTGTGATGGGCGAGGGGCCGGATGTCGTGCAAGAGCTCCAGGTACCGAGCCTTGTCTGCGTCCTCAAGGGACAGGTTGGACGCGCTCCGCTGGGCGCTGCACTCGAGGAGCACCGCGTCGAGCTCCTGCTTTTGGGTTGCGGCGTCGTCGATCCCGGCGGGGTCGAGTGTCGCGATTGCGTCTCGCTCTGCACGGAGGCAGGTGAGCAGTGACGCGAGGGTTTCAAGCTCTCGTTGAATGATGGTGTTGGATTCCATGACACATTTCCGGGCGAGGAGCGCTCATCAGATAAATGTTCATGTTTCGTGCCAACTTGGGGGGGGAAACCGGCGAATCGCGGCCCTTATCGGTTCGCGCGGAGCGCGGTGAGGTAGTCGACTGGGTCGATGGGTTCGCCCGCGCGCTCTACCTGGAAGTGGAGGTGAGGGCCGGTGGCGTGTCCCGTTTGTCCGACGTCTGCGATGGACTCGCCAACCTCGATTTTATCGCCCGGTCGGACGTGGACACGAGAGGCGTGGGCGTAGCGCGTGATCGTGCCGTCGTGATGTTCGAGCTCGACGACGTTGCCGTAGCCCCCCTTGGATCCGGCGAAGCGGACGGTGCCCGTTTGGACGGCGCGGATCTCCGTGCCAGTTGGCGCGGCGATATCCATGCCTTCATGGAAGCGTCGCTTGCCAGAGATGGGGTGTGTGCGCCAGCCGAATTCGGAACTCACCACTCCTTCCACCGGCATCAAGCCCGCCTGTGGCAGACCCATGCTTCCGACGCCCGTGCGGACGCGGCCTGACGTGGCGGGCATGAAGGCCTCATAGCGCTGCACGGGTTTGTCCGAGGCCGCGAGCGATTTTGTAGGAGCGCCTGTCCGCTCGGCGGAAGGGCGGGCGGCGGACAGCTCGAGTCGAGCCTCTTTTCCGCTGGCGGAGGGGCCGAGGAGGGTCATGGCTTTCACCTCTTCCTCGGTGGCGCCGAGGTCACGGGCGAGCATCGGGGCGAGGCCGAGTCCACCGGCGGCGGTCTTGGAAATCGCGTCGTCGAACATGCCCCACACGGTGTTCATGGCGAAGCCGTCTTCGTTCTCCGGGATCGTGGACCGCATCGTTTTGAGGAGCTCGGTGACCATGAGACTCTCAAAGTTCTTCGCGGCGTCCACCGCGTTGTTTGGGCTCGTGCTGCCCCGCTTTTTGGAGAGGTCGGCCAACTCGCTCGCGCCGGCGCGGGTGAGGGCGCCGGTGCTGGAGAGCTGGTCGAGAGGCGTCGGCACTACTGGACCTCGATGTCCGCCTGGACGGCGCCCGCTTGCTGCATCGCCAAAAGGATGGCGACCAGGTCGCGGGGTTTGACGCCGAGGGTGTTGAGCGCGTTGACGACGTCACCCAAGGTCGGGCCGGGCGACAGCATGCGCACATCTCCGCCCTCTTCGATGACCTCGATGTCGGTTTGCTGGGTGGTGACCGTCTGGCCGTCCGTGAGCGGCGCGTCTGGTTGGGACACGGCTTGCTGCTCGGAGATCTGTACGGTGAGGCTGCCGTGCGAGATGGCGACCGGCGAAATGCGGACATGAGAGCCCATCACGATGGTCCCGGTGCGCTCGTTGATGATGATGCGGGCGCGCTGGTCTGGGGTGACCTGGATATTTTCGATGGTGGCGATGAGGCCAACGAGGTTGGCCTTTTGGGACTCGGGCACCATCACCTGCACCGTGGAGGGGTTGGAGGCCTTCGCGACCGGGGCGCCCAGTCGATCGTTGATCGCGTGCGCCATGCGGGCGGCGGTGGTGAAGTCGGGGTCTTTGAGGGCGATGGTGATGGGATCGGCCGCTGACATTTTATAGTCGAGCTCGCGCGCGACCACGGCGCCGCTGGGAACTTGCCCCACGGTGGGGTGATTTTTGGTCACGCTGGAGCCGCTGCCCCCTGAAGCGGAGAAGCCGCCGATGGAGAGGGAACCCTCGGCCCACGCGAACACAGCGCCATTTCCAGACTTGAGGGCTGTCGGGAGCAACGTGCCTCCGAACAAGGACTTCGCGTTTGAGGCGGAGGAGACGGTGACATCGATGCGGCGTCCCATGGTGGAGAACGCTGGCATCCGCGCGGTCACCATGACGACGGCGACATTTCTTGCGCGGATGTCGTTGGGGGTGACCATGGTGCCGAATTGTCGGCTGAGCACGTTGGAGACCATCTTTTTGGTCTGCTCGGACTGGAGATCATCGCCGGTCCCTGCGAGGCCGACCACGAGTCCGTACCCGACGAGGGAGTTCTCTGCGACGCCGCGAATGGAGGCGAGCTCCTTGATGCGATCCGCGTGCGCCGGTGGGGCGCCGAGGATGCACGCCACGAAGCCGAGGAGCGCCAGCAGGCTCGGCGCGAAACGAGAGGATGTGTTTCGGTGCGTTAGAAGGGCCATACCGTATCCATTCCGCGGTGAAGCATTCCGGGTCCTTGCTTGTCTGAGACGACGCCCCGACCGCTGAAGTCGATGCGGGCGTCGAGGACTCGCGCGGACGAGACTGTGTTCGCCATGTCGATGTCGTAGGGGCGCACAACCCCCGAGAGGTACAGGTGCGTCTCTTCGCGGTTG
The DNA here is from genome assembly GCA_938084085.1 of uncultured Nannocystaceae bacterium. Classification (GTDB taxonomy): domain Bacteria; phylum Myxococcota_A; class Polyangia; order Nannocystales; family Nannocystaceae; genus JAAZXR01. Next base: position 896 of record CALKDV010000492.1, on the reverse strand, counting down.
ATCTGGATGGTTTTGCCACCCTCGATGAAGAGGTCGCCGTTGGGGAGGACTTGCTTGACTTGGCAGGTGATGGTGGCGGTCAGGTTGCCCGCGCGGGTGGTCTCTCCGTCCCCTTGGAAGGAGTTCCTCATCATCGCCTTGATCAGCGCGGCCTTGTTGAAGTTGGGGTTTTTGGCGGCGTAGGCCTCCACGAGCCCGAAGACGTTCTCAAAGCCAGCCTCCACGGAGGACTGGGTGGAGGTGGTGGTGGAAGCCTCCTCCGTCGCGTTCGCAGATTCTGCGATGCTGACGAGCACGATGTCACCGAGGTGCCGGCTCCGGTTGTCCTCGATGACGAGCGGTGTATTGGCGCCCCACAAAAGCCCTGTCTTGGAGCTCACGTCAACGGCGTAGTCGCTCGGGGTGTAGGTGCGCTCGGGGAACTCATAGGTCGTCACCGGTCCGGCGCAGCCAGAGGCGAGCCAGAACACGGCGACCACGAGGAGCCAGAAGGGGCGGGACATGCTCATCGGGAGGTCCCCCCGATGGTGATGCGGGCCTCGTTTGCAGAGATGACCTCCGCACGCAAGACTCGTCCGCCAGCGCCGGGCTGGACGCGGATCCAGTCGCCAACGAGGCCGTCCTCTTTCGCGGTCGCTCGTTGCGCCACGCGGACGCCAGATCCGGTGGCGACGAGCATGATCTCGCGGCCGCGCTTGATCACCGGCGGGGTTTTCACGGCCGTCCGCTGCAGGGTCGTCCCTGCGCGCGTCGCCTGGCTGAGTTCTTTGCCGATCAGGTCCTCTTTGCGGAGCGCGGCACGGTGCGGGAGCTTGTTGTAGTCGGTGGCCTTCATCTCGAGGTCCCCATCACCGATGACGGATTGGCGCGGCATGTCCCGGCGGAGCACGGGGGTC
>CALKDV010000491.1 GCA_938084085.1 uncultured Nannocystaceae bacterium | reverse complement strand
CTCTGCAGAGGCCGCGGAGCAGAAGTGGAAAAACACCATGGCCGCGGAGATCTCGAAGATTGAAGCGGAGGTCGAGATTGCGCGGCGCTCTCAAGAGCGGCGAATCGCCGACGCGACGACCCAGCGAGGCGCCCAGATTGCGACCGAGGAGGCCGAGGTCCAGGCCCAGGTCGCCCAGGCCACGGCCAATATCCAGACCCAGAAGGCGCGGATTGAGCAGGTGAAGCTGCAGCTGCAAGCCGACGTAATCGCGCCTGCCCAAGCAAATCTCGAGCAAGCGATCCAGCGCGCGAAAGGCGAGGCCGCCCAAATCATCGAACAAGGTCAAGCCACCGCCCAAGTGCTCACCGAGTTGGGTCAGACCTATCAAAGCGCGGGGAGCCAGGCGCGCGACGCCCTGCTCATGCAAAAGCTCGTCCCCGTGCTTGAGCTCCTCTCAAGTACGATCTCCTCGCTGCAGGTCGACCGCATGACCGTGCTCGGATCCGGCAAGGGTGACGCGAACGGCAAGCAGCTCGCGGAGTTGCTGGTGGACTCCAACGAGCAAGTCAAGGCCGCCACCGGCATCGACCTCGGCCAGGCGCTGCGCGAGAAGCTTGGAGCAGGGGCCGCCTCCGCCCGTCCCAGCGGGGGGCCAAGCGCACCACCGCCCCGCAAGTGACACACCCGGCTGCCGGGCCGTGTTGACGCTGCCCCCGTCGCTCTAAATGCTTGATATTGGCATCCAATAGCCCTTTGGAGACCGTTCGCTGCGACTTTGATGTCATGAGAACCCGCCCACGCGGGTCCTTTCGAATCTCGGGGCGCCTGGGGTAGGCTGCCCATATGACTTTTCGAGCGATGCCCCCGGCCGCCCTATTGTGCGGCGTATTCTCCCTCACCCTCGCTGGCTGCGGTGACTCCGCGGATGTGTCGGACACCGGAACCACGGAGACCGGCGGCGCGACCGAATGTGTGCCGGGGCAGCAAGGGGCCTGCGACTGCTACGACGATCCCTCGGGCGACGGCGGGATTACGAGGACCGGCGAGAATGGAATCAGGACCTGCGACCAAGATGGCTATTGGGGTGAGTGCATGATGTGCCAGCCCCTCGGCGACGGCGACGGCGACGGCGACGGCGACGGCGACGGCGACGGCGACGGTGACGGTGACGGTGACGGTGACGGTGACGACTCCGTCTGTGGCGACGGCACCGTGGAGGGCGTTGAAGAATGCGACGGTTCCAACCTGAACGGCGCGACCTGCGAGTCGCTCGGCTACGTCAGCGGGATGTTGCTGTGCACGCCCCAGTGCACCTACGAGACCTTCCTGTGCGTGCCCCCCACCTGCGGTGACGGCATCATCGAGGGCTTCGAGGAGTGCGACGCCCCCGAGTTCAACGGGCTCACCTGCGACGATTACGGGTATATGTTTGGCAACCTCGCCTGCATCGATTGCACCATCGAGTCCGCGGGATGTACCGACACCCTCTACGCGGTCGACTTCGAGGGCGGATACACGCCGGAGTTCGATCTTGCCGCCTCTCCCGTGTGGTGGACCATCGACACCATCGACGTCTACGAGGGACTCCGCTGCGCGAAGTCGGCGTTCACCCCCTCGGGTCAGATCACCTTCGTGGACCTCACCCTCGACTTTGGTGGAGGCGCGACGCTCAACTTCTGGTACCGAACGAGCTCCGCCACGACCCACACTCTGGATCTGCTCATCGACGGCGTCCTGCAAGAGAGTTGGAGCGGTGAAATGCCATGGACGGAATACTCCGGCGCAGTGCCGGGCGGGGTTCACACCATCCGATGGCAGTACAATAAAGAGGACTTCGCCACCGCGGCCTTCGGCGACTACGTCTCGTTCGACGCCTTGTCCATCCCCGGCGCGACCATCATCCCGTGAGCGACGGCGACTCGGGATGCCCGCCCTGCGCCTATGTGGGGAGGTCTCGTCGTCGTGGCGGTCGAATTCAGGAGACGACATGAGCCCCAGTTCTGGTCCCAAGACTCCGGAAGCCTCCGCCGACTCCGCGTGTGCGTCGGGCGGCTGGATCCGAACCGCCCGTCGCCCGCCGGGCTGGAGCCCACCGGGGCCTCAGCCTGCGGGCCACGGCGATCGGGAGGACCTGTGGCCGCGCGAGCGCGAAGACCTCTGCTATCTGACGGGAGATTTTCGGATCTTCCAACGCACCGATGGACACCGCTGGTCCCTCGATGACCTTCTCACCGCGTGGAGGGCCCTGTCGTGGACGACCGCGCGCGAGCCTCGCCGGGTCCTCGATTTGGGCTGCGGGATCGGCTCGGTGCTGATGATGCTCGCGTGGAAGTTGGAGCACGCAGCCGTCACTGGCGTAGAGGCTCAAGAACTCAGCATCGGGCTCGCGCGTCGATCCCTGGCGTACAACGGACTTGAAGACCGCGTCCGTGTGCACCACGGGGATATCCGCGACCCTAGCCTCAGCCTCACCGACCACCCCTTCGAGTTCATCACCGGCACTCCCCCCTACTTTCAGACGAGCGACGGCGTGGTGTCGACCATGCCTCAAAAGGGCCCGTGTCGATTCGAGGTGCGAGGCGGCGTGGAGGCATACGCCGAGGCCGCCGCCCGCCACCTGACGCCCGACGGCATGTTCACGGTGTGTGAAGACGCGCGACAGTCCGCGCGGGTGGAGGCGGCCTTGCGCGGCCATCACCTCGCGGCAGTCGATCGGCTCGACGTCATCGGCCGCGAGGGCAAAGCGCCCTTATTCTCCGTGTTTCGCTGCATGCGAGGAGAGTTCTCCGACGGCTACGGCGTCGAGACACTGACGGTCCGCGACCGCCATGGCCAATGGACTCCGGATTTCTCGGCGGTCCGCGAGATGATGGGGCTCCCCCCCAAAATCATCGCTGGCGCCGCTGGTCAAACAACGTAGCGCGACCCGCCACCGTCGTGAACGAGAGCCCCTCCCGCAGCGCCTCAGGGTTGCGCGCCGCGTCCCAACGTAGATGAAACAGCCAATGAGACGGAAATTGTTTCGACTCTGCACCCGCGTCCACCGCGATTCGAACAACCTCCGCTACGGCGAAATGCAGGGCCTCCCACTCTTCGTGGTGCAGCGTCCCGCGCTCTCGCAGCGGCGACACCTTGGCCAAAAATAGCACCTCATCCGCCATCCAATTTCCGAGCCCCGCCAGCCGCCGTTGATCCAGCAGCGCGCTCTTGATAGCTCCCCGGCTTGAGCCGAGAATTTCTCGAAACTCCGACACGGGGGGGAGCCCGTCGAGGGCATCCGGTCCGAGTCCA
>CALKDV010000490.1 GCA_938084085.1 uncultured Nannocystaceae bacterium | reverse complement strand
TGACCGACTTCGCGCAGGTGGAGGCCGACGAGGTCCAGGTGGCGCGAGACCGATTCCCGCTTTTTTTTCCAGAGCGTCGCCCTTTCTTTCTCAACGGCTTGGACGTCGTCAACTTTGGACGTGAGCGAGAGGCGCAGCTGTTCTTCTCCCGTCGGATCGGACTCGACGCGGGTCAACCGGTCCCCATCGCCAGCGGACTCAAGGCCTACGGACGCTCGGATACAGTGTCGTACGCCCTCTTGAATGTGCAGACCCTGCGTCGCTTTGCGAACCCGGACAACGAGGATGATACGGGCACGCCCGCCGAGAACATCACAGTGACACGGGTGCGGGCGCAGGTCACCCCGAAGATGGCGGTCGGAGGACTCGCGATGGGCAAGACCACCACCGCGAGCAATGACACCTCCCACGTGGCCGCGGGCCTCGACGCGGAGCTACGCCTGATCCAAAGCAAGCTGCGACTGTACGGATTCGGTGCCGCCACGACGAACCGAGAGAGGCTTGAGGTCGCGGAGGACAGCCAGCTGCTTGAGAACCCCTCACGAAGCACAGAGACCTCCACAGGCGCCTCTGGATACTTCACAGTCGACTACCGCGGCTTATATGTGCGACCGAGGGTGTCGTGGCTCTGGAGCGACGGGGACTTCGATCCCAAGCTCGGATTTTACCGCCGCCCGGGCACCGCGCGCCAAGACGCAGAGGTCCGCTTTGTCCCGCGACCCAAAGCCCTCGGCCTCCAAGAGATCAGCTTTGGACCCAATGTGTCGGTGACCACGGACCCGTCCTACGATCAAATCCTCACCCGAAACATCGGTGGTTCTCTCAAATTTAGGTGGGCCGGCGGCGGCGAAGCATCCTACCGGGTCGGTCAATACGTCGACACCGTCACGAACGCGTTCACGTTGTACGACTACGAGGTGAGCCCGGACACCTACTACGGCATCCGTCACGCGCTCCGAGCAGAGACCCCGCGACGGTTTCGCGTGTCCGGAAAGACCTCGGTCGAATTCTTCGATCTCTTCGCGGGGCAGGCGGTTCAGCTTCAAGGGCAGCTTTTGGCTCAACCCGTCCGATTTTTCAGTATCGGCGCCACCTACACCCACCTGCTCGGTGATCTCGGGCCGGGCAAGGACTTCGATTTCGGGTTTCTCAATGGCGTGATGGAGGTGAACTTCTCGCGCAATATCTTCTTCGACTCTTTGGTGCGGATGAACCTCGAACCGGGCAACGAACGCGTCGGCACGCAGAACCGTTTTCGCTGGCGCTATCGCCCCGGCAGCGATTTCTTCCTCGTGTATCGAAACGACGTCCCCCTCGGTACCAACGAAGGCTCCCCATTTCACGAGCTGGTCTTTAAAGTCAGCTTCTACGCGCGCGCGCTTCTTGATCGCCGGGCAAAGAAACTCACGGACCCCACCGGGCCGCGCTGAGTCGCGGCGCTCTCACGAGAGGCCAAGGCGAGCCGCGAGGGAGACACATGCGGTCTCGACCCGTAGCGGACGTGGACCGAGACTGAGTGACCGCAGGCCCGCCTCTTCGAGGCGATTCACCTCATAGGGAATGAAGCCCCCCTCCGGACCGACCACGACCATTGTCTCCTCCGACGTGGACGGGCACGACCTCGTCGCGCCGACGTGCGCGAAATAGCCGGCCGCCACGGTCTCGAGCAGCGAAGGCACCGCCTCTTCCACAAAGGCACGAAATCCGCGATGCCATTGAACCTGGGGTGTCCGAGTGTCGCGTCCTTGCTCCAATCCCAACCGGAGCTGGCGCCTGACCTCGTCGTCTCCCAGCGCGTGACTCTGCCAGAAGCTCTTCTCCACACGTTTGGAGTGGAAGAAGTGGAAGCGCTTGACCCCCATGGCGGTGAGTTGCTGCAGCACCTTGTTGAGCGTCGGGGGGCGCGGAAGCGCCACGCAAGCCACGAGCAAAAGTGGCGCAGGCGCAGGCTCGGTAAGCCCGTCAACCCGCAACCGCACCTCACGATCATCGATCCCGGTCACGACGGCCTCCCCCATGCAACCCTCCACGACGCCCACGCGCACGGAGTCCCCCACCTTCGCGCGGTGGACCGTCTTCACGTGCTCATATCGTCGGCCGGACAACACAACATCGCAGCCCATCGACATCTCCGCCTCCTCAAGCAAGACCAAGTTCATTTGTGCGATATGCTTCACACGATGGGCCACAAATCGCAACCCGGACGTCGTCGTTTCCTCTCCACCGCGAGCGGCGCGGCGACCACCGTCTTTTTGTCCGCCTGCGGTTCCAAGAAGCCGAGCGTCCAAGCGACCGCAGGAGCGGACCTCGTCATCACCGGTGGGACAATTTTACCGCTTCACCGGCTGCACAAGGCCTGTGAGGCCCTCGCCGTCCGGGACGGCAAGGTGTGGAAGCTCGGAAGCCGGAGCGAGATCGAGACCCTGATCGGTACCAACACCAAGAAGATTGATCTCCAAGGCGGGCTCGCGACACCCGGACTCGTGGACGCCCACGCCCACCTCATCAACCTCGGGGCTTCCCTTGAGGAGGTCGATCTTCGAGGCGCGCGCTCCCCCGAGGAGGTGGTGCGTCGGCTCAAGAGCGCCGAGGTTCCAGGCCACTGGCTCATCGGCCGGGGCTGGGATCAGAACCTGTGGAGTCCTCCTTCCATGCCGACCCACGATCTCCTCACACGGGAGTTTCCGGCGCGCCCGGTGTGGCTGACGCGGATCGACGGGCACGCGGCATGGTGCAACAAGACCGTGATGGAGCTGGCGGGCATCGGCCCAGACACCGAGGATCCTCCCGGTGGAGAATTTCTCCGTGACGAACGCGGCGAGCTTACAGGCGTGCTCATCGACACCGCGATGGAGGCGGTCACGCCTCCCCCACCCTCGCGAGAAGACACCCGGCGACACATCATGGAGGGGCAGCGACACGCGCTGAAGCGCGGCCTCACCGGCGTCCACGAGATGGGCATCTCAAAGGTGCAGCACCATGTGTTCCAAGAGGTCAACCGGGACGGCGCGCTTCGTCTAAGGATGAACGCCTACGCCGAGCGAGACTGGTTCGAAGCGGAGCTGATCCAGACGGCCCCAACTCCGGTCACGGCGGAGGCCAGGTACGCGGTCCTCGGCGCCAAGATATACGCGGACGGCGCGCTGGGAAGCCGCGGTGCCGCGCTCAACGAGGGCTACCACGACCGACCGGGACATAAGGGCAAGCTGCTCACCTCGCAAAAGCGCCTCGAGCGGCTCGCGCTCGAGTCGATGGAACGTGGATGGCAGCTGGCGACCCACGCCATCGGTGACCGCGCGATCCACCAAGTGCTCAACGCCTACGGCCTGGCCGACCAGCGGTTCCGCAGGCGCGACCATCGTTTTCGTATCGAGCACTGCCAGATCGTGAACGTCAAAGACATCGCCGACTTCGCGCGACTCTCCGTCATCGCGAGCATGCAGCCGACCCACGCCACCAGCGACATGGCGTGGGTGCCTGACCGCATCGGGTCCCGACGGCTCGAGGGCGCCTACGCGTGGCGTCGATTTCTCAACGCGGGCGTCCACCTCGCCCTCGGCTCCGACTTTCCTATCGAGCAGGCGGATCCTCGGCTCGGAATCTACGCCGCGGTTACGCGCCAAACGCTGGAGGGCGAGCCCGCCGAAGGCTGGATGCCCGACCAACGCCTCACCGTACTCGAGGCGCTGAGGGGCTTTACAACGGAGGCTGCCTTCGCCGCTGGGCGAGAGGCGCACCTCGGCTCACTCGCCCCAGGCATGCAAGCGGACATCACCTGCTTCGGCGCGGACCTTCGGAGCGTCCCGCACGCCGAGCTCCCGAAGACCCCTATTCTCGCCACGATCATCAGGGGCGATATCTGTCATCGCGGGTGAGCCACGCCCTCGGTCACTCCTCGTCGTCGTCGTCGCCGCCGTCGCCGTCGCCGTCGCCTGAGCCGCTCTCCGATGAATCGCCAGAATCAGAGTCTTCCTCTTCTTCAGGCTCGTCCTCTCCCTCAGCCTCTGCATCCCCAGTTGCCGGACCAAAGGGATCCAGTTTGGCGGGGACCGCGTCGGAGTTCTCGGGTCGGTCGCCCTCGCCCCCCCTCGACGGCTCCTCCTTTTTCCCCAAGAATGCCTCCGTCGGCTCGGGCACCGAGGGCTCATCCCCCACGCCTCTTCTGGGAACAGCGGTCGCAGTTTCAACCTTCGGAAGCTCTTTCTTCTCCCCGGTCGCTCTGGACGGTTTGGGGCTCGGTGTCCGTGACTGCGACGGGGGCTTTTTGCCTCCCCGAGTCGGTCCGTTCCCGCCGCGCGCACGTGACTTTTTCGCTTTCGCGGCGCGTTCGTCACGCTTCTCTTTGGCGCTCTTGTACTGGAAGGTGCGAAGCTTCGGCCGGCCAAAGGTGCCCAACAGGCGATAGCCGAGGCCGCCCGCGTCCTCACCCGTCAGCTTGGTCTTCGTGCTCGCGGTGGCGACCATCAAGCCGATATCGGCGTTGGCCGCCTGCATCTCGGGGCTGATGAACATTTTGATCCGCAGGTCGAGATCGGACTTTGAGATCGGCTCCGCCAACGCCAGAGACCCGTAAATCATGATGGTCACGTCGTCACTCTTGGAGAGAATCTCCTCCGCGGTGCCCACGCCATCTTCGATGACGATGGCGCCGTTGATATTCCCGAAGTTGATTTCTGGCACGGTCATCCCGCTGGCCAGCATCCCCTTGGCGCTGGGAACAAAGAGTTTTGTCTCCCCGTCGCCGATCTTGCAGTCGCTGCACTGAAGCTCAATCTTCCCGGACGCGGCCGCGAAGGTCTCATCCGGGGAGGAGAGCTCCACGCGCATGGAGAGGTCCCCTCGAATCGGCGCGTTCAGTGACTGCTGCACCTTGGGCAGCGCATACAAGGGCACCTGATCCAGCTCAAACTCGACCTTGAGGCCATCTTCGCCCCGGGAAAACGAGCCGTGCAATGAGCCCGTGTCGACCTCGCCGTCGAGCGACGCCACCAGCTCACCGAGGAGGAAACGAACGGGCGCGATCCTCACGCTCAACGAATCCGCGATGAACGGGACCGGACTGTCAGTGGAGCGCTTCGTCGGGAAGTGCCACGCGACGTTGTCAAGCTTAACGGTGCCCCACGGCATCACGCGCACATCGTCGATCTCCACGATAAATCCGTTGGCCTTCGCGACCTGCGAGATTCGCCAAGCGATGGCCTTGGTCGGCATGCAGACCCACGCGAAGGTGGAGAAGACGAGCCCGAAGAACGCGGACCAGAGGCCAAACGATCGCGCGCGAGCGAGCAGCCCCTCAAAGGACCGGCTGGTGTCTCCGCCATTCGACGGGGTGCTCTCCGCGTCCAGGTTGGCCCCCGAGGTCTCCGGCACCTCCACGCCGAGTTCCAAGGCCGCGTTGGAGACATCCGCGCTCGACAGCTCGGACGACGACGACGAGTCCGCCGGTGGCGTCCCCTTGCCCCTACCCAGTCGATGAAGCAATGTTTTTTTGTTCGCCATCCCAGACTACTCCTTGCCTTCTTGTTGCGCGGGTCGCTCCCAGGTCGCGAGGGTGAGGTCAACATTCAATCGATCCTCGGTCGACGACGGGGAACGCACCAAGAGGTTCTCAGTGAGGACGACATGCTTAGGATTGGACTCTAGCTTCGCCACAAAGTCTACGAGCTGCTCAAGGGTGACGCCCCGAAGATCAAACTCCACGGCATTCTTTCGCAGGCCCTCCTTGAGATCGACGGGCGGAAGCAGCTGCTGGTTTCTCGCAGAGATACCCACTTGCTGCGCCGCCTCCTCGACCGCGGTCGTCAGCAGCAGCGAATCTGAGGAGATCTTCGACTCCCGCTGCTGCTTCAGCGCCGCCTTGCGCTGGTAGACGCCGCCCTGGCCGTATGCGAGTTCGATCCCTGCCCGCAGGTCCGACACCCCCTCTTCGAGCTCGTTGAGTTTCTTCCCACGAAAGAAGAACAGCAGCGCAAGCGCAGTCACGAACGCCACGACGACAACCGCGAGCACCAAGATCCGCTCTCGCGGTTGGAGCCGCGCAAAGAAACCATGACTGTGCCC
>CALKDV010000489.1 GCA_938084085.1 uncultured Nannocystaceae bacterium | reverse complement strand
TGCTCATCTGCGTGTCCAACCCCCTCGACGCCATGTGCCACGTGATGCTCGCAGAGTCGGGCTTCCCCAAAGAGCGCGTGATCGGCATGGCTGGTGTTCTCGACACAGCTCGATACAAATACTTCATCTCCGAGAAACTCGGTGTGAGCGTCGAGGACATTCACGGCATGGTGCTCGGCGGCCACGGCGACACCATGGTGCCCGTGCCGAGCCACACCTCCGTCGGCGGCATCCCGCTCACCGAGCTGATGGACAGCGAGACCATCGACAAGATCATCCATCGCACCCGCAAGGGCGGCGGCGAGATCGTCGGGCTGCTCGGCTACTCCGGCTATTACGCCCCCGCCGCCTCCGTCTGCGCCATGGTCGAGTCCATCGTCCGCGATCGCAAGCGCGTCCTCCCCACCGCCTGCCTTTTGCAGGGTGAGTACGGCTACGAGAACCTGTACATCGGCGTCCCCGCCGTCCTCGGCAAAGGCGGCGTCGAGAAGGTCATCGAGATGAATCTCGGCGACAAAGAAAAAGAGATGCTGGAAGTCTCGGCCAACGCCGTCCGCGACGTGGTCAAGCTCCTCCCTTACTAACCCCAGCCCAGCGAATGCGAGGCGTCCCATGAAAATTCACGAGTATCAAGGCAAACAACTGCTCCGCGAAGCCGGTGTCCCGGTGCCACAATCCCAGGTGGTCTTCGACGCCGCCTCTGCAGCCACCGCGGCGAAACAACTCATCGAGGCCACAGGCAACGACATCGTTGTGGTGAAATCTCAGATTCACGCTGGCGGGCGGGGCAAGGGCCGCTTCAAAGAGCACCCCGACCTCGGCGGTGTGAAGGTGGTCAAGGGCGCCGCGGCGGCGGCCGAGGCCGCCGAGAAAATGCTCGGCAGCACCCTCGTCACCATCCAAACCGGCGCCGAGGGCAAGCGCGTCAACCGGCTGCTCATCGAGCAGGGCATGGACATCAAGCAAGAGCTCTACCTTGGCGTCACCCTCGATCGCGAGACCGGTCGAAACACGGTGATGGCCTCGACCGAGGGGGGCACGGAGATCGAGGAGGTCGCGCACGCGACTCCCGAGAAGATCCTCACCGAGACCATCGACCCGGCCATCGGGCTCGGGGGATTCCAGGGCCGCAAGCTCGCCTACGCCCTCGGACTTGAGGGCAAGACCGCACGCACCATGGCCTCCTTTTTGAGCAAGGTCGTCTCGGCCTACGACAAACTAGACTGCTCCCTCTTGGAGATTAATCCCCTCGTCATCACCGGCGACGGCCAGGTGCTCGCGCTGGACGCCAAGGCGAACTTTGACGACAACGCCCTGTACCGCCATCCCGCCATCGAAGAGCTCCGAGACCCCGAGGAGGAGGACGCGGCCGAGCTTGAGGCGAAGAAGTGGGACCTGAGCTACGTCAACCTCGACGGCACCATCGGCTGCATGGTGAACGGCGCAGGCCTGGCCATGGCCACCATGGACATCATCAAGTACTTCGGCTCCGAGCCGGCAAACTTCCTCGACGTGGGCGGCGGCGCGACGAAGGAGAAAGTCACCGAAGCGTTCAAGATCATCACGCAGGACCCGAAGCTCACCGGTATCTTGGTCAACATCTTCGGTGGCATCATGAAGTGCGACACCATCGCAGAGGGCGTCGTAAGCGCGGTCAAAGAGGTCGGACTGCAGGTCCCGCTCGTCGTTCGACTCGAGGGTACCAACGTCGAACTCGGGAAGAAAATCATTGAAGAGAGCGGCCTCAACGTCACCACGGGAGACTCCCTCCGTGACGCCGCCCAGAAAATCGTGGAGCTGACAAAATGAGCGTACTCGTCGACAAAAACACCCGCCTCCTCGTTCAAGGAATCACCGGCAAGACCGGCATGTTCCATGCGGAGCTGTCCCTCGGCTACGCGGGTACGCAAGTGGTCGCCGGCTGCACCCCAGGCAAAGGCGGCAGCACCGTGCTCGATGGCCGCGTGCCCGTCTTTGACACGGTGGCTGGAGCGATGGAGCGCACCAACGCCAACGCCTCTGTCATCTTCGTGCCGCCTCCCTTCGCAGCGGATGCCATCATGGAGGCCGCGGACGCAGAGATTCCCCTCATCGTTTGCATCACGGAGGGTATCCCCGTCGCAGACATGATCCGCGTCAAGCGATACCTCCAAGGCCGCTCGAGTCGGCTGATCGGCCCGAATTGCCCCGGCATCATCACCCCAGAGCAGTGCCGCATCGGCATCATGCCTGGCTACATTCACAAGCCTGGCCGTGTCGGCGTGGTCTCTCGCTCGGGCACCTTGACCTACGAGGCGGTTCACCAGCTGACCACGCTCGGCCTCGGGCAGACCACGGCCATCGGCATCGGGGGAGACCCGGTCAACGGCACCAACTTTGTGGACTGCCTCAAACTATTCAACGAGGATCCCACGACCGAGGGGATCGTCATGATCGGTGAGATCGGCGGGACGGACGAAGAAGACGGCGCCGCGTTCATCAAAGAGCACGTCAAAAAACCAGTGGCTGGCTTCATCGCCGGTGTGACTGCACCTCCCGGCAAGCGCATGGGACACGCGGGCGCCATCGTATCGGGCGGCAAGGGCACCGCAGAGGGCAAGCTCGCCGCCATGCGTGACGCGGGCGTCGCTATCGCCGATACCCCCAGCGACATCGGCACCACCATGGCGTCGCAGATGTAAGCGCGCCAGGATCATCGATCAAGCGAGGCGTCGGGTATCCCCCGGCGCCTCTCTTGTTGTCTTGGACTTCCGCGGCTGTGAAGGCCCCCACCGCGTCGCTACTTCTCCGTGGGGTCTCGGCGTGTCGACACGCTCTTGGACACGTACGC
>CALKDV010000488.1 GCA_938084085.1 uncultured Nannocystaceae bacterium | reverse complement strand
AAGAGCGCGCCGCGCCCAGGTGTCAGTGACCGGCGTCGTGCGCCGCGGCCTCAGCCTCCGCCGCCACCGGAACGGTCTCCGCCGCCTTCAGGCTCTCCTCAAGTCGGGGCATCCCCACCGCCTGCTCGTCGTTGAGCGCGCCTGCGGCGTTCACGTCGAACAGCACGAACCCAAAGAACAGGGCGATCAGGACCAAGCTGGTCAAAAACATGAAGAGATAGAAGCGATCCTCGTAGGCGAGGTGCATGAAGAAGGCCACGACAAGCGAGGCCTTCATGGTCGCCACCAACATGGCCACCGGCAGCGAGCCGGGTCCCAAGTTCGCGAAGGACACCGCGTAGGTGAGCCCCGTGAGGACGAGCAGCGCACCAAACACCGCCACGTAGACGATGACCGGGCTGATGTGGTGGTGACTCTCATGCGGGTTCTCCACCCGCTTACCGTTCAAGAAGACATATTCAGACATGATCGAACCTCACTTCACCAAGTACAAGAGCGGGAAGAGGAAAATCCAGACAAGGTCAACGATGTGCCAGTAGAGCCCGACGTTCTCCACTGCCACGTAGTTGTCTGGGGTGAACTCGCGACGACGCGCGCGAATAAGGATCCACGTGAGAACTCCGATTCCGATGACGACGTGGAGCCCGTGAAGGCCGGTCATCGTAAAATAGATGCCAAAGAACATCGGCGTGTACTCAAAGGACGCGAGCGCGGCGCTGTGATGGGCCGCCTTCTCCATGTCGAAGAAGTTCCACGGCAACAGGCCGTGATGAATCTTCGCGGAGTACTCGATGTACTTGACCCCCATGAAGATGAACGCGCAGGCGATGGTGATCATCAGGTTGCGCTCGAGGGATTTTTGATTCCCTACCTGCGCGGCCCGAACCCCGAGCGCCATCGTGAAGGAGGAGAAGATCAACACCACGGTGTTGACGCCGCCGTAGGCTTTGTTCAGCTCCTCGGAAGCCACCAAAACCATGTCTGGGTGGAGCTTCCGAATCAGGAAGTAGGCGAGGAACAGACCCGAGAACATCAGGGCCTCCGTGGCCAAAAACAGCCACATGCCGAGCTTGGCGGAGGAGATCTGCTGTCCCGCAGTGTCGAAGTGATGGGCGACCCACGCGGGGCGCTCGTTGGAAGCGTTTGAGCTGCTCATTTCAGAGATTCTCCGTCGGTCCGTCAGTGTTTCGCGCTGTCCCAGTCGATCTCTGGGAAGTCGTAAGGGCCACTCTCCACGTGCGGGATGTGGTGGAAGTTATGCTCGATGGGTGGCGTGGCGGTGTGCCACTCCAGGGAGACGCCGCCCCAAGGGTTGGCCGGCGCGTGTTTCCCGAACTTGAGCCCTGCGAGCAGGGTGAACAGGACCAGGAATAACCCGGCGGCGAGGACCCACGATCCCACGGTGGAGATTTGGTGCAGGTACTCGTACTCAGGCAGGTACGCGTAGTAGCGGCGCGGCATGCCCTGGTGGCCCAGGAAGAACTGGGTCCCGAAGGTCACGTTGAAGCCGATGAAGACGAGCAGCGCCGAGATGGCCCCTGCCCGCTCGTTGTACATGCGCCCGAACATCTTCGGGAACCAGTGGAACAGCCCGCCGAGGAAGGCGATGACCGTGCCACCCACCATCACGTAGTGGAAGTGAGCCACGACGAAGTAGGTGTCGTGCAAGTGGACGTCGGTGGACAGCGTTGAGAGATACAGCCCGGTCAGTCCGCCCACGGTGAAGGTCCACAAAAAGATCATCGCGTACCACATGGGCGTGGTGTAGCGAATGGACCCGCCGTAGAGCGTGGCGACCCACGACAGCACCTTGATGGCGGTGGGCACCGCCACGGCGAAGGTGATGAACGAGAAGACCACGCCCGCGAGCTCCGACTGCCCCGACACAAACATGTGGTGACCCCACACGAGGAAGGAGATGACGGCGATGGCCACCGAGGACAGCGCGATGGCGCGATAGCCGAAGATGTGCTTGCGGCTGTGCACCGTGATCAGCTCGGAGACGATTCCGAATCCCGGAAGCACCATGATGTACACGGCGGGGTGGCTGTAGAACCAGAAGAAGTGCTGGAACAGCACGGGGTCGCCGCCGAGCGCCGGGTCAAAGATGCCGATGCTGAGCACCCGCTCGATGCAGAGCAGCATGAGGGTGATGGCGAGGATGGGCGTCGCGAGCACCTGGATGAGCGCCGTGGCGTAGATCGCCCAGATCATCAAGGGCATCCGATTCCAAGTCACGCCGGGAGCGCGCATCTTGTGAACCGTCACCACGAAGTTCAACCCAGTGAGGATCGAGCTGAAGCCGGCGATGAACACCCCGAGGGTGGCCATGATGACCGCGGTGCCCGTGCTCGACGAGTACGGCGTGTAGAACGTCCAGCCCGTGTCGAGGGACCCCATCACCAGCGTCAGCACCAGCATCACCGCGGCGATGCAGTAGATGTAGAAGCTGAGCAGGTTGAGCTTGGGGAACGCCACATCACGGGCGCCGAGCATCAAGGGCAGCAAAAAGTTGCCCATGGCCGCCGGCACCGACGGGATGATGAACAAGAACACCATGATGGCCCCGTGGAGGGTGAAGACCTGGTTGTAGGTCTGCGCGCTCATGAAGTCTTGGCCGGGCGTGAACAGCTCCGTGCGAAGAAGGATGGCGAGCAGGCCCGCCACCAGGAAGAAGAACAGCGTGGCCACGAGGTACATCAGGCCGATGCGTTTGTGGTCCACCGTGATGAGCCAGGACAACAGCCCCTTCTTGGCTACGAGGTAGCTTGGTTCAACCGAGTCGTTCGTTGGATTAGACATGGTTCGATTCCTCCTTCGGCCTACTTTTGCGCCTTGATAAACTCGATCAACGCCGTGATCTGGTCGTCTTTGAGCTTGCCTTGAAAGCTGGGCATTTGGGGTGCATAGCCGGCCACGACCTTCGCGTTCGGCTCGAGAATTGATTCACGAATATAGTTGTCGTCCGCGGCGAGGCTGCTGCCATCGGTCAGCTGCTCCGTGCGTCCGTAGAGGCCCTTGAACGAGGGACCGACCTTGGTGCTGCCGTCGAGGGTGTGGCACGCGGCGCAGCCGTTGATGCCGTACAAGCGCTCACCGTAGTGGGCCATGGTCTCGCCCTCTTCAAGCTTGAGCTCGGTGGCTTTTTTGACCGTCGCGGCCCACTTGTCTTTGGGGAGCACGATGACCTTGGCCAGCATCGAGGAGTGCTCATCGCCGCAGTACTCCGTGCAGAACACGGGGAACTCGCCCTCTTCGATGGCGGTGAACCATAGGTTGCTGTAGCGACCAGGGACCACGTCTTTCTTCACGCGAAAGGCGGGGATGTAGAAGCTGTGGATGACGTCCACGGAGTTCATGGTCAAGCGCACCGGCTCATTGAGCGGGACGTAGAGCGTGGGAGTCTTCTCCGTCGGCTCACACTCCGCTGCGTCGCCGGGACACGAGAGGGACGGACCGCCAGGGAACTGCGGGTACTCCACCGTCCACTGCCATTTTTGGCCCGTGATGCGCACGTCGATCGCGTTGGCAGGGGGGGAGCTCATGTCCATGAACTGCACCTCACCCCACACGAAGATCACGATCAGGAAGAGCGACGGAATCACCGACCAACCGATCTCGAGCTTCGTGTTGTGCGTGACCGGACTGGTGCGGTC
>CALKDV010000487.1 GCA_938084085.1 uncultured Nannocystaceae bacterium | reverse complement strand
GGAGGTCGCGCGGCCTCGCAGTTCGTTGGTCCTCGGGCTCGTGGGGACAGTTACGTTGGGGGGGATGGTGTGGCTCATGACCGCAGTCGTCGGTGAGGGGGTGCCTCGGGGGCCCGGCTCGGGCGGGCGCGACGACGTGTCGGCGGTGTCGGCGGCGTCGAGAGACGCGGTGCTGGCGGCTTCGACCGGGACGGAGACGACCGACACTGGGACGACGGGTGCAGAGACGACGGGGGCAGAGACGACGGGGACAGGCACGTCGGGGACAGGCACGTCGGGGACGGAGACGACGGACTCTGGCACGAGCGAGACTGGCACGACCGGGGCAGAGACGACAGACTCCGAGACGACAGACTCCGAGACGACAGACTCCGAGACGACAGACTCAGAGACGACAGACTCCGAGACGACAGACTCAGAGACGACAGACTCCGAGACGACAGACTCCGAGACGACAGACTCCGAGACGACAGACTCCGAGACGACAGACTCCGAGACGACAGACTCCGAGACGACAGGGGACGCGGAGGTCGAGTCGCGCACGTCTCCTCCTCGATTGCGACCACGGTCCCGGCGGATCGACCGAGAGCGGACGGACAAGCTCCTGGCGGTAGACGCCGTGGTGGGATCGGGGACCCTGCTCGTTGGCGTCGGTTGGAAGGATGCCCACGCCATCTGTCGCGAGAATAAATTTCAAGGCTACGATGAGTTTCGAATGCCGACCTTCGACGAGCTTGCGGCGCTCGCGAGCAGAGGCCACCTCGAACTCGGCAGCGCGCACTGGACCGTGTCGGTCGCCAAGGGCATGAAGCCCGGGTTCGTGCGCGCGGTGCTCAACGGCCGGGAGGTCGCGCGCGAGACAGAGTTTGATGTCGCCGCCATCGCGTGCGTGCGCTCCAAAAACACGGTGCCGAGGGAGCGCTAGGGCGTCCGCCGGGCGGGGGCGCCGATTCTCATGCAGATTGGATCAGGTGCCCCACAAGGGGACCACGGTCGCGCCGCCATAATAGTGCGACAAGATGTTGGCGGCGGATATCTTTGCGCGAGCCATGCCCATGGCGCCGTGTTGACACATGCCCACTCCGTGACCGTGTCCACCTCCGTGCAAGACGAATCTGCCGTAGCGATCCCTCGAATCTTCGAGGACGAACATCGAGCTTTTGAGGCCGCCGAGGGCCTTTCGTATGGCGAACTCTCCGTGGATGCGGACCTCGCCGCGCGTCCCGAGGAGTGAGACGTCGATGGCGCGACCACTCACGCCGCGCCGATGAATGGTGAGTCCCTCCAACGCGCCAAACTCCCGTGGGACGCCGCTGTTGCCCGCCACACTCGCGGGGTCGACGGTCGTCGTCCACCGATAGGATGCTGCGGCCGCAGAGGCCTTTGGCGCGCTGTACGACTTGGGCGCGGACTGCAGCCACGACCGTAGATTCTGAGGCTCGATGCCTGTCGCGAACCGACTGTGGAGGAGGGGGTCGGGGCGCCCCCGAAGCTGGGCGTCGAGGGGGCTGTCCCACACCAGCTCGTTGTGCTCCGTGTGCCCGCCGGAGTTGGCAGAGTAGACCGTGTCCACCATGGTTGTTTGGCCGGGGCGCATGAGGATCTGTCCGCGGGTGGCACGGACGGCGGCGGTGGTTCGTGGGTGTTCTCGAGACGCGCCCGCGTAGACTTGACAGTGTTGATGGGCGCACAACAAGAACGGATCTGCGAGATGGCGCGTGCCGACCTTGGCGACCAGCTGTCCACGGGCGGCGATGGCTTGGGCGGCAAGGGCCTGAGACGGGGCGGAGGCGTAGATCTCGGCGGGGACGAGCCCGGCGAGGATGTCGGTCTCTCGGACTTGATTGACGACGCAGAGCTTGCCATCGCGGCCTACCGCCACGTAGATCAGGCCGCGATAACGGCGGTCCTCGGTTCCCCTGGTCCCGCTCGTCACTCCATACGGGACGTCGTGCACTGTGGTGGTCCCCGCGCGGCGTGGCTGGAACCACAGGACCTGCTCAGCTTTGACGACCGCGTTCCCGTCGCGGTCGCGGGCGACGAGACGCCCGGTGGGCTGACGTAGCAAAAACGCGTGCACGGTGCCGATGGCTCCATGCCGTTGACGGAGGATCTTCGCGCGACGCGACGCCTCCGAGTCGTTGGAGGCGTCCGCCTCTGCGGTCAAGATGTACCGTCGGGTGTCGAGCACACGTCCGCCGACGCCGAACAAGCTCCCCATCTCTCGCTGGTGGACGGTGAGGCCCTTGGCCTTCCATTTGTCCCGAGCGACGGCGGCCTCACGAATCCTCGAGGGCTCGAAGGACTCGAGCGCGATTTCAAAGCGTTGTTGGGCGGGCGCCGCGTCCTCCAGGGAGATCGTCCACGCGGAGCCGGCCGCGATCGACGTGCCGCCCGGTCCCGAGGGCAGCACGCTCAGCCCGCCTTGCGCAGAGAGGTCGACCGTGCGGGCGTGCTCGACCAACCCGATGGTCGTCCACGGCTCCCCGTCTTCGTCGAAATGAAAGCGTGGGCTGTACAGCCGCTCGACTCGGCTCGAGAGCGACAGGCTGCTGGCGCGGGCGGGGCGGGAGATCAAGCCGGCGGCGGCGTGCACCGCGACGGCGCCTCCCCAAAGTGAAAGAAAATCTCGCCGGCGTGTGGCCATAGCCCATCATCGCCCTTCGACCCCATTGACCAAGTTTTCGGCGGAAATGGAGCGCGGGGGGGTCGCGTAGAGGTGGGAGGCGAGGGCTCAGGGATCGACAGGTGCGTCGGCCGGGGTCGTTACGCTGCCTCGGTCTTTCAACCCCGAGCCGTCGCCGTTTTCCGGTCGGTCCCCCCGCGAGTCCCGCTGGGGCCGCGCGATGTGGCCAAGGTTGAGGTAGTTCACCACAAAGTGGGCGAGCACGGCCGCGCCGAGGTTTCCGGTCATCAGTGTCAGCGTGCCCAACAGTAGCCCCATCACGAGGGCGGAGGCGGTCCATGGCCACAGCGACCAGCGCGGCGGCACGTGGATCAGGCCGAAGACGAGGGTGCTCGCCACGAGGCCCCAGTTGTCCAGCATGGCACCTCGAAACAAGAGCTCTTCACCCACCGAGGACGCCGCCGCGAGTGCAAAAATCTCACGATGGGAGAGGGGACCCAACACATCGCGGAATTCGTGGCGCAGCCGATGGAGCCAGGCATACCGGGGTTCCATCCACCGAAAGGTGCGGACCACGGCGAAACCCACGGCGATCCCCACGGCGCCGGTGCCCAGCATGGTGGCGGCGGACTGCGTGGGCTCAAGCCTCCAGATGTCGTTGGTGTCTTGGGTGGCCCCGTGCCAAAAGAACGCCGCGATGGCCAACGCGAGATAAAAACTCGTCACCGAGTGCAGGCGCGAGGCGATCTGCTGACCGCCGCGGGCGCGGCGCTGGGGCGATGATGCGTGGAGCACGTCTGGGCATGATAACGAAAAGCGCCCCCCGGAGAAGCCGGCGCGCTCCACGGGGGGTCGAGGCCCAAGAATGAAGAGAGCCCCAAACGGGGCTCTCGGTGCGAAGGGAGGGACTTGAACCCTCACAGCCTTGCGGCCACTAGATCCTTAGTCTAGCGTGTCTACCAATTCCACCACCTTCGCGTGTGGGTTTGGAATGGGGTAGCTATCACGGCTTTAGTCCGCGGGCAAGCGCTCAGACAGGCGATGGAGTTTTATGAGGTTCACCGACGTCCGCGCCTTAATTGGGAAGCCCATGACCATCACGACAGTGGAACCGTGCGCGACAAAGCCGTCGCGCTGAACGGCGAGGTCGAGCTCTTCAAAAATATGCTCCTCCCGGTCCTTGGCGATCTCTAAAAACCTTGGAATTACGCCCCAGTACAAAGAGAGGCTCTGGTAGGTGTTCCGGTCGGGTGTGTAGGCGATGATGGGAACCTTCGGGCGGTAGTCAGAGATCAGCCTGGCGGTCCCCCCGGAGCCGGTGAACACCACGATCGCGGCGTTGCCATCGAGGCTTGACGAGCACTCCACCGCCGATCGGGCGATAGCATTGGGACCGTGGCCAAAGCCCATGTCGACGCGCGGACCCTGCCATAAGCGCTCTCCGCGCTCCATTCGTCGGATGATGCGGTCCATGGTGGCCACGACGTTGGGCGGGTCGATGCCCACCGCCGTCTCCCCCGAGAGCATGAGCGCGTCGCTGCCGTCGAGCACCGCGTTGGCGACATCCGAGGCCTCCGCCCGGGTGGGCCGGGGATTGCGGATCATCGAGTCGAGCATTTGGGTCGCGGTGATGACGAGCTTGCCGCGGGCGTTGCAGCGCTCGATGACCGTCTTTTGGATGATCGGAACCTCCTCGGGGCCCATCTCCACGCCGAGGTCTCCACGGGCGACCATGACGCCGTCGGCGGTGTCGATGATCTCATCGAGGTGCTGGACAGCTTCGGGCTTCTCGATCTTGGCGATCAGCGGAACGCGATTTTTCTCAGCGTCCATGATCTCGAGGGCCTTCTCGAGGTCCGCGGCGCGGCGAACGAAGGACAGCGCGATCATGTCTACCTCAAGCGACAGAGCGAATCGCAGGTCGTCCTCGTCTTTTGGGGTCAAGGAGGGGAGGGTGAGCGGTGTCTGAGGGAGGTTCACCCCTTTGCGTGACCTGAGCACCCCCGCGTTGCGCAATGTGCAGTGGATGCGCCCGTCCTCCACGGCGATCACCTCCGCCTCGAGGGCGCCGTCGTCCATGAGTACCGGATCTCCCACCCGCACCTCCGCGCCGAGGGTGGCATGATCGATGGAGACGGCGTGCTCCTCGTCGGACGGGGTGCCCGTGGGGCAGAGGATCAGCGGCGCACCATCTTCAAGGGCGAGGCCCTCATCGGGGAGCGTTCCCACGCGTATTTTAGGACCCTGAAGATCCGCGAGCACCGTGATTGGGACGGCCGCATCGACAGACAGCGCGC
>CALKDV010000486.1 GCA_938084085.1 uncultured Nannocystaceae bacterium | reverse complement strand
TCTACCTGGTAGATGAGACGATTGATCTTTTCGATGGGCTTTTCCACGCGTGCCGGATACTAACAAGAGAACCTCCGACCAGCGGAGGTTTCCCGGGCGCGTGACCACCTGCGAGCGCGTGCCGTCCAACCTTGATCCGCGGGTCACTCGAAGGACCCGCGCCAACAAAGACGTAGCGACTCCGCCCGCGCGAAACCGCCGCGTCCGCGCTAGGAGCGCAGCTTGGGCTACATCGCCGCTTCGAATTTGGCGAGCAGCTTGGAACCGTCGCCCGAGTGTTTCTTCCGGAACTTCGCGTGGGCGCTCTTTGTCGCCTTCGCAAACGCGGCCTTCTCCGCCTTCGTGGACTCGTGGACCGCGATCCCTGCGCTGCGGAAGTTCTCAACGAGGACAGGCTCCATCGCGCGAACCATTTTGCGGTGCTTGCGTGCCTCGGCGGCCGGATCCCCGAGCAACGCGGTCTGGATGTCCGGTGGGAGCGACTCCCAATAGTCTTTGTTCATCGCGATGATACCCGGCTGATAGCTGTGCTGCGTCAGCGTGAAGTGGTCCACCGCTTGGTACCAGGACGCCGCAAAGGTAAACAGCGGCGTGTTGTCGAAGCCATCGACCACGCCCGTCTGGAGCGAGGACAGCACCTCCGTGACCGGCATCGGCACCGGCGACGCACCGAGGCCTCGCCACGTGTCGATGTGCGCGTCGGTCTGCTGGGAGCGCATCTTCTTCCCCTTGAGATCTGCGGGGCTCTTCACGAACCCACCCTTGAGCCCGATGCTGCGGCGGCCGTTCTCGGAGTAAAATAGGAGCTTGAAGCCGCGCCGGTTGAGAAGCTGATCGACGAAGTCGTAGGACGAGTCGAGAGCCCTGTCCGCGGCCTTGAGCGTCGGGAACAGGTAGGGGAGCTCGATGCCCTCAAGCTCCGGGACCTTGTTGGAGTATCCGCCGGCGCTACCTCCGGCGACCTGCACGCCGCCGCGAGCCACCCGGTCCACGATGGTCTGCTCGTCACCGAGGGCCCCGCCCCAGTACGCCTTGATCTTCACGCGACCCTCAGTCGCCTTTTTAACGCGACGCTTCCACGACTTGAGGGCCTTCTCCCAGGGCGTCCCCGCCGGCGCGGTCGTCCCGAGTTTGATCACAAACTCAGGATCTGCAGCGAGCGCTTTTCCTCCGATGAAGAAGGAGGCCGCCGCCGCCGACGAACTAGCCATAAAGAGTCGGCGAGAGCTGCGAGATTTTGACTGAATGGGAGGCTTTGCGTTGGACATGCGGTCGTTTCTTTTCTTGTGCGGCGGTCGTTGGACGGACATCGCTTCGATTGCTTCAAAGGGAAGCGCACCGAGCCAAACACTCGACGCGCCATCCCCGCGCACTTAGGCGCCCTTAGAACAATTCGTCAATGTTATCGAGTAGTTCTTTCGCCTTCTCTTGCTCAGCTCTCATCTCTGGCGCGATTTCAGCGACCTCCTCGGGGTTCGCTGCGAGCACATCCGCGAGGAGGGATTTAAAGAGATCTTCGTCATCCATCTTCACCGCGTAGTGCTCCGCTTTAAGCACCTTGGTGCCCAGGAAGTACGGGGAGATCTCGAGGGAGGCCGTGAACTCTTGATCCGACTTTGTGGTGTCGCCGCCGGCGAAGCCAGGCGCGATCGAGTAGTACGCGCCGAAGTACCGGTGGGGGCCACCGTGATAGAAAGTTTCGTCAAGTTCAAGGACGTGCGTCATCGTCGCTTTGATGTTGTCTTTTTGCCCCAAGAGGACCGGGAAGCTCGTGCGCTTCGCCCACTTGCCGAGGCAGGAGGCGTACCAATACATTGCGCCGATTCCCTCTGGGCCGACGAGCATGACGGCCTCTTGGAACTTGCCCTTCTTGCCGCGCATGGCCTCATCAAACTCCGGTGAAGCCGCCACGAGCGCCTTCTCTCCCCATTCTACGCCCTTGTTCATGGTGGACAGGTAGCCGCCTTCGTCCCCACGCAAAAAGCGGTCGGCCCGGTAGTAGTATGCCCTCGTAAGCTTGGTCAGTGTCGCCACATCGTTGGCGCCGGCCGCTACCGCTTTTTCCCAACTGGCGATGGCCTCATCGACCTTGGCGAGGGTGTCTCGCTCGGCCCAGGACGCGTCGCCCGCGGCGACCATCTCGGCGCCTGCGTCGGCGGCACCCGCCTCGGTTGGGGTGGCCTGCTCTTGCTGCCAGGCGGCCGTGCGTCCGGCGCAGCCGGCATCGAGCACGAGTGAAGTTCCAAGGAGGGTGAGTACGGCGAATCGCTTCAGCATGTGGTGTAACTTTCAGGCTCCGAAAAGTGGGTAGGTTATACGACACCCGCCTCGCGACTCCAATAGCCGGCTCCTAGCCCTCCGTTGCCCCCGCCATTCCCCGTTTTAAAGGGTTTGGAAGGCGCAGCGTAACACCATGCCTCGCCCTCCTCCGTAGCGTTAACTCCTCGAAACTGTCGCGTGCGCGGCCCGACGCCGTGTCCTACCCACCGAAGACGTACGCGAAGGACAACCCGAAAAAGAGGCCGCCGTTGTCACCCAGCTCGACACCCCACCCGGGAGCGTTGGTCGCACCGAGGCGCTCTGCCGTCCCCTGCCCCTCATTTTGGTCGACATTCCCGTTGGTGTCCGGCTCGACCGAGCCCGGCACGATGCGCGCCGTGAACCCAAACTCGGGAGTCACGGTCACATTTTGTCCAAACCAGATGGGCAGCGACACGGGGATCTCCACGTTCACCTCCATGGGCTTCGTTCGGCGCCCCGTATCCTCATCGGGCGGCGGGCGAATCCCGGTGAACACGGTGGTCCTCAACCCGACACCAAAGTCTGCATACACGCTGCGGCTCCGATCCCCCTGGACCGGCCAATACAACACATCACCACCGGCGGCGAGCAACCCGTAGGTTTCTTTCTTCGTGTAGTCACCATTGTCGTCTTGCGCCTCTTGGGTATAGGTCGCAAAGCCGATCAGCGCGCTGACCGAGAGCTTGTCGATTGCGTACCAGGACACACGAAGGGCGTTCGCTCCCCCGAGGGTGCGCATGGCCCCCAGTCCGATTCGATTGCGCATGCCCGAAGACGCAGGTTTCGCGGCCTCCGCGAGGGCCGCCGCATCCATCCCCAGCTCCGCCTCCCCCGTCGCCGCCGACTCGGTCGACTCCGCCTCGGCTTCCGGTGCGTCCACCGCCTCCGCCTCTCCCTCGGAGGCAGGTGTGTCTGCGTCGGCCGAGGGATTCTCGGGTTCCGCCTGCGCCACCGAACCCGCGACCGCAGGGTTCGACACCAGCAACGAAGCACCCAAGACGCCTGAGAATACCGGGGAGATCCGCGACCCCCGAATGCGTGATCCCATCCGCGTCAAGCCGTGCGCGCGAAGGGAGGACAGAGCCG
>CALKDV010000485.1 GCA_938084085.1 uncultured Nannocystaceae bacterium | reverse complement strand
CGGTCAAGCTGCTCGACGAGACCACGGACCGGAGGAACGCGGCTCCGCTCCGTCACTTCCTCGTGGACCAGGTGTTCGAGAACGCCGCGTGGTGGGGCGCGTGCGACCTGACCCGCCGAGGCTGGGTCGCGACGCCGACCGTGGCCAAGTTCTGCGCGCGCACGTTTTCAGAGAGTACGCGGGTAGGCCACAGTCACGAGATCTTTCCAAACCCGAGGTGGGTGCGGTTCAACGAGATGGAGTACGCCGTGGACGCGGATCGCGGCCCCGAGGTGTTCATGGAGATTAAGCGGTTCATCGAGGGAGAACAGCTCGATGTGGTCTTTCCCCTGGAGTATCGCTATGTCCAAGGTGACGACATCCCGTTGAGCCCGTTCTACAAGCGGGACAGCGCGGTGATCTCGTGCCATGTGTTCAAAGGGAAGTCCTTCGAGCGGTACTTTCGGGGCGCGGAGCAGATATTTTTGAAGCACGGTGGGCGACCTCACTGGGGCAAAATGCATCAGCTGGACGGCGCCCAACTGCGTGGGCTGTACCCGGAGTGGGAGGCGTTTCATGAGCTTCGAGAGCGCCTCGACCCCCGGGGGATCTTTATCTCACCATATCTAGCTCGCACCTTTGGGGTGAGCCCCGCTCGTCTCGCGGGCGACGGCGGGTCGACACGCTGAGGTCGCAGAGGATCATCGGATGCCGTCGAGAGCCTCGAGCAGCCGGGCCACCTCTTCCGGGTGGTTGTAGTGGGCCATGCTGACCCGGACCATCCCGTCGGGATGGGCCAGGGGCATGCGGGCCACGCCTCGTCGCGCGTAAAAGTCTCCAAAGCGCGCGGCCACGCGGTGCTCTTGCAACAGCGTGACGACCTCGGTCGAGGGCTTGCCTTCGAGTTCAAATGCGACGGTCGCCACGCGCGCGCTCGCGTCGGAGGTGGGGCGGCCGATGATCCGCGTGTCGTCGCGCCGCTGGAGGTAGTCGATCAGTGGCGCGACGAGCGTTGACTCGTGTGCAGCGATGAGGTCGAAGGCGGCGCTCATCGCCTCTTGGGGAGACTGGTAGGCAAGCTCGTGGTGGCTCGCGAGCGTCTCCAAGTAATCCACGATGCCAGGGAGGGACGCGGTCAACTCGTGGTTCACGTTCCCCGGTTGGAGCTTGTAGGGCACCTCATCTTCTCCGATGAAGTAGTGATTTTGGCCGGCCGCAGCGCGC
This sequence comes from uncultured Nannocystaceae bacterium, assembly GCA_938084085.1. GTDB lineage: Bacteria > Myxococcota_A > Polyangia > Nannocystales > Nannocystaceae > JAAZXR01. The sequence goes on along the minus strand of CALKDV010000485.1, from coordinate 1,357 downwards.
AGCCGATCGTGTTTTCCATAGAGCAGGCCCTGGTGGGGACCGAACACTTTGTACAGGGAGATGAGATAGTAGTCGGCGCCGAGGTCCTGCATGTCGACTCGGCGGTGGGGCGCGAAGGCGACGCCATCGACACACACCTGGGCGCCGGCGTCTTGCGCGACACGGATGATGCGCTTGGCGTCATGGATGGATCCGGTCACGTTGGGACAGTGGGAGAAGGTGACCAGCTTGGTGCGGTCGTCGAGGAGCGGCGCGAGATCGTCGAGTTCAAGCGCGAGGCTGTCGAGGTTGTGTCGCCACTCGCGAATCTCGACGCCGCGGGACTCCAGCCTCCGCCAGGCGCCGATGTTTGCCTCGTGGTCGATGTCGGTGACGACGATATTATCACCGGCGGTCATGCCCGGCGCGAGCGCTTGGGCGAGCACGTACGCGCTCATGGTCGTCGAGCCCGTGATGACGACCTCGTTAATGTCCGCGTGGATCAGATCTGCGGCGGCCTGCCTGCCTTGGCGCACCAGCTCCGCGGCCTCGAGTGAGCGCGGATAACTCGCGCCGAGCTGGACCCCATAGGTCTCTAGGTACGCGGTCACGCGCCCGATGACCTGCTGACAGACAACGCTCCCTCCGGCGTTGTCAAAGAGCGCCCAGTCATCTCGCAGGGCGGGGAATTGTTCGCGCACAAAATCGACGTCGAAGGGATGAGCAGCGGCCATGGTCAAAGCCTCGCATTGTGGCGCGCGTGTGGCCACCGCCCCGCGGTCGGAGCCGCGAAGCCGCGGCTCCGCGACCACCGCCTCGTGGGGCGATCGCCGGGACCACGCCAGGGAGCTGGCCACCCCCCAGGGTCACGGTGAGCATGGTCACTCGTCGTCGCGAATACCGCAGTTGCGCGCGAGATGCGGAGCCGGCGCATCTGGAAGAGGCGTGCTGCAAAGCCCAGCGCCTCCCTGCCTGGCGTGAGCGCAGAGGAGCCCGTGGCGCCCGAGGCGACGGTGCCAAGGTGTCCCGCCCTGGACACCACCCGCGCCCCACTTTCGCGCCCCACTGGTGTTGCAAGCCCACGGCCTGCATGCTTCACTCCCGCCGACCTGGAGCCCCCCCCGTTGTCTATCCACGAGCAAATCGAGTTTTCAGCACGTACGACCATTGAACAGGTCGAGGAGGGCGACGAACTCGCGCCCAAGTTCGACGAGCACGGCCTGCTGCCGGTGGTGACGACCGCTGCCGAAGGCGGCGAGGTCCTCATGCTCGGCTACATGAATGAGGAGGCGCTTAAGCGGACCATCGCGACCGGTGAGGCGCACTACTTCAGCCGGAGTCGGCAGGTCCTCTGGCACTAGGGAGCCACGAGCGGGCT
>CALKDV010000484.1 GCA_938084085.1 uncultured Nannocystaceae bacterium | reverse complement strand
ACGCGTATGTGGAGCTGGCGTCTCTGCTTGAACGCCGCGCGGACCGTGAGGTGGCGCCGGGGGCGAGAGACCAGATTTTGGTGCGCGCCGGAGAAATCTACCGCACCGTGCTCGACGATATGGAGCGCGCGATGGGGCTGTACGAGCGCCTGTCGGTCGAGGCGCTCTCCGATCCGCAAATTCAAGACATCTTGGAGTCGCTGTACGAGAAGACCAAGCGTCACCGCGAGCTCGCGGGCCTCCTCAACCGACGACTCGCGTCCCTCGAGGGGACGCGTAAGGTGGGGACGCACCTCCGCCTCGGCCGCTTGTATGGGGAGCAACTTGATGATCCCGAAGAGGGGCTCAAGCACCTGGGCGCGGCGCTTCGGATGGATCCCGAGCACGCCATGGGGACCGATGAATTGAACCGCTACCTCGAGGATCCAAATATGCGACTTCGGGTCGCCCACATCCTTGAGCCTATTTTCGTCTCTGTTGGCGACTGGGAAAGGCTCGTGAAGATCTGTGAAATCAAGCTGGCAGAGTCCTCGGATGATTCGGAGAGGATTCAAAGCCTCCTTCGCATCGCTCAGATTCATGAAGAGCAGCTTGAAGATCTTGAGGGCGCGTTCGCGGGATATGCACGGGTGTTCGAAGAATCCCCGACGGATACTTATACCCGCGCGCAGTTGATGAGAATCGCTGGTGTCATTGGTAGGCAGGAGGCGCTCGCGGAACTGCTGACCCAGCATCTTGAGAACGACGCGGCGGGAGACGAGAGCGATGACACGCTCGAGCTGGCTCGCGCCGCGGCAGATCTATGGTCGCGCGCGGTGACGAAATACGATCGCGCCGTTCCCCTCTACAAGAGGATCATGACGGCGCGTCCGGACGCGGCCGAGGTCTTTGAGGCGATGGAGCAGACGTTGATCGCCGGTGAGATGTGGCGAGAGCTCGTCGATGCGTATTGGACCGCAGTGGACGCGGCGACCGATACAGCCCGTCAAATCGACATGCTCGGTCGAATCGCGGGCGTGGCGGTGCAGAAGATGTCGGATCTCGATGAGGCCGTTCGCGCCTTCCGGGCCGCCATTGACATGGATCCCGATCATGAGATCGCGCGCGACCAGCTTGAGTCGTTGCTCGAGCGAGCGGAGCGTTGGAACGACCTGCTCGATCAACTTCAAGAGCGCCGTGACCGAGCCGAGGTCGCCGCGGATCGCCGCGTCGCCTCGATTCGCATCGGACTCGTGCAGTCCGGGCCCCTCGAGGCCATCGACGACGCGATCGAAACTTTCTCGGTGTTGTTGATGGATTCCTCAGGGGACATGGAGGTCGTCCAACTTCTGGAGCAGATCGCGGAGGCCCAACCCGACGCGCGGGCGCAGATCTTCGACGTGGTCGAACCCGTATACGAGGAGCTTGGCAACCGGGCGCGGCTCGTTGAGATCAGCGAGTGGCGGCTTACGGTGGCGGAGGACCCCGAGGAGCGGCATCGGCACTACACGAGGATCGCGGACGTCCTTGGGAGCGACGACAACGGCCAAGAACCGGCGTTTCGCACCCTGCTACGCGCGCTCGGAGAGGCGGGGCCTCAGTTCCTCCTGGAGAGTCTCGATGAGGAGACGCGGCGTCTCGCGGCCCTGTTGAACATGCCGGGAGCGCTCTCGGACGCCCAGGTGGCGGCCGCCTCGTCCCCTCGTCTGGACGACAACGAAGACCGCCGCATCGAGTTATTGCTCGCCGCGGGCCAAATTAAACTCGACTCAGGGGATGCTGCACGTGTCGTGGAGATCATGGCGTCGGTGCTCGGACTGCGTGAGACGAGCACCGAGGCGTTGTCGCTGCTAGACGCGGCGCAGGTGCGACTTGGATTTCACGACGCGTTGAGTCAGACGCTCTCCAAACGAATCGAGCTTGAGACAGAAGATGAGCTGCGAGTGGAGCTTGCGCGACGGCTCGGTAGCCTGCTTGAGGATGTCCTCGGGCGCGCCGCAGATGCGGAGCCAGTGTGGCAGCGCCTGCTTGAGATTTCACCGACCGACGAGGTCGCGTTGGAGCGGCTGAGTAAGGTCTACGAGCGGCAAGGGCACTCCTCGGATCTGGTGGGGCTCTTGGAGCGTCGCATCGACGCGTCATCTCAACCGGAAGAGCGGCGGGAACTGCGGATGCAACTCGCGAGCCTCCATCGGGAGGGGATGAAGGACCGCGCGTCGGAGATCGATACGCTGCGGGCGTTGCTTGAGGAGGTGCCCGCCGATGACGACGCGATGGCGGCGCTGGCACGGGCCTATGTGGCGGAAGAACGCTGGGCCGACGCCGCCGAGATCATCCGTGACCGCGCGATGGCGGCGGAGAATGACGAGCGTAGGGCGGCGCTCTTGCTCGAAGTGGCGCGGGCGTACGCTGGGCCTATCGAAGATATGTTCGGTGCCGTGCAGCAGTACGAGGAGGTCTTGGGCATCGTTCCTGGCCAAGACGGCGCCGTCGGTGACTTGATCAACCTAAGCTCCCACGGAGAGGTGTCTGAAGCGATTGAGGTGGTCCTCAGGCCGCAACTTGAGCAGTTGGGGCGCTTCGAGGATCTCGCTCAGGTCCTCCGCAATCGGATCGGACACGTGGAGGATCCGGTGGACAAGGCCCGGCGTGTAGAGGAGCTCGTAGAACTCTGTAACGATCGTTTGTCGGACGCTGGAGCCGCGTATCAATCGAACCTCGCGCTCCTTGA
>CALKDV010000483.1 GCA_938084085.1 uncultured Nannocystaceae bacterium | reverse complement strand
CGCAACGACAGCGCCCCTGCACAGCACTCGCGCCACGCCGCGTCTTCACGCTCGACCTCTTCGTCGAGCCTTCGATCGACCCCTCGCACATCCTCAAGCTCTCCAAGCATCTCTTGGTGTCGACTCATGAGCTCACCGGGGAGACAACCGTGCTTGCGAGCGACGTCATCGATCCGCGCCGCCCGTGCCTCAAGAAGTTCGAGAGCACCAGGCTCAAACTCTAGTCGACCGAGCAGCGACGTCGCCTCCGACGCCGCCTCCTCACACGAGATTCGCGCCGCGGCCAGGTGTTCCGCCATCGCGCCGAGCGACGCCGCCGCCTCGGTCCCCGCTGCAGCCCTGTCCGAGAGTCCGCCGAGCACCTCCACCACCGCCCCTTCGCGCTCGTAGACCTCATGCTGCACCTCGTGGGCAAGCGCCCTCCATTGCGCGACGTTCCGCAGCAACGACAAGCGCCCTTGAAGGGACTCGTGCTCTCCATCTTCAAGCTCAAGCCCCTCGATCTCGTCGATCTGAAACCGGAGATACGCCTCTCGTCTCGCCGCGTCTCCACTCGACGCTCGGAGCTCGTCGAGCAGCGCTGCGGCCGCCCGCCACCGTCCGTACGCCACCTCGTACGTGCGCAACTCCTCGCCGAGCCCGGCGAATTCATCGAGAATCCGGCGATGTTGATCCGTGCGGGTGAGCCCGTGCTGCTCATGCTGTCCGCAGATGTCGAGAAGCTGCTCTCCCACCTCACGGAGCGCGCTTTGGGGGACCAATCGATTGTGCACCCGGCTGCGTCCCCGCCCGTTCGTCTGCACTGTTCGACTCACGATGAGGTCCTCTCCAGATTCGAGCCACGATTCTTCCGCCTCCACCGCCCGCGCTGCTGCCGCCCGCTGGTGCTCGGTGAGTCGAAACTGCCCCTCCACGCGGAGCGCGTCGAAGCCCTCCCGCACCTGGCACGTACGGCCCCGGGCGCCTCGGAGCAGGGACAGCGCATCGATCACGATGCTCTTGCCGGCGCCGGTCTCCCCAGAGAGCACATTGAGGCCCTCTCCGAAGGAGATTTGAACGTCGTGGGCGATGGCGAGGCCTCGAATTCGGAGATAATCGAGCACTGAACATCTATACAGCAGCTGGTGATTCCACGCAACTTGTTTCCATTGTCGCGGGGCTGCGTGGTCTCAAACAGATCATGGGTGGGCGCAAATGGCACACGATCCGGAAAAATCGGAGGCTCCCCACCCGAGGCGAGATGCCTCAGCGGTCCGGGTGGCTATACTCCGGCCACCGAATCCCAGGGAGTATCCCATGTCCGATATCGCAACCATTCTCGACCAAAATCAACGTTGGGCCGCCGATCAGGCAGCCGCGGAACCACAATTTTTCTCAGAGCTCGCGAAGGGCCAAAGTCCCAAGATCCTGTGGATCGGCTGCGCAGACAGCCGCGTCCCTGCGACCGACGTGACGGGCCTCGGCCCCGGCGAAGTCTTCGTCCATCGCAACATCGCGAACGTGGTGGCCCACACCGACCTCAACTGCCTCTCTGTGATCCAATACGCCGTCGAGGTGCTCAAGGTTGACCACGTGGTGGTCTGCGGACACTACGGCTGCGGCGGTGTGCAAGCGGCGTCCGGGGACCACGCCTACGGGCTCATCGACAACTGGCTCCGCCACATCAAGGACGTGATCGCGAGCCACCAAGAGAGCCTCGACGCACTCGATGACGACGCCCGCTTCGACCGCATGTGTGAGCTCAACGTCGCCGCCCAGGTTGCCAACGTCTGCGCCACAGCCAGCATCCAGTCCACGTGGCGCTCGGGTCGACCGCTGAGCGTTCACGGGCTCATCTACGACCTCAAAGATGGCCGGCTCAAAGATCTCGGCCTCACGGTCAGTGACTTTGAGGGAATCCCCAAGGTCTTCCGGATGGCCTGACCATCCGGGCGCGAGCTAGGATCGGACCGCTGCGCTGTGCACGAGCACGCCCCCTGGCCCTCGACGCCAATGGGGGTGAGCGGGATCGATCTCCACACCTCCACGATGACGCCTCGCCTCCCACGGAGCGGGGCTCGCATGTGCGAGCCAGTCCTCGTCGCCCTTGGCCACGGCGACGCCGAGCGGTGTTAACTCCAGGAGCTCGCCGGGGAAGTCTCCGCGCATGGCGAGGAGCGGCGCTGGAGCGCAGGCCATCCCGCGCAGCCGAGCCCAGAACATGAGATCGCCGAGCCACGGCTGCGGATCGGTCTGCATCCACCACTGGAAGCACTCCACCGCGATACACGGGCCGTCCATCAGACGCCGAAGCACCAACCGCTCGGTGAGTCCTACGCCCGCCTCCACGGAGGGCAGCTCGTTAAGATGACGTTCGAGCGCGCGCTGCAAAAATAAAAACGCGGGCGAGATTTGGACTGCGCGCACCGACCGAGGATCGCTAGAGCACATCGCATTCCACGCCTGCGAGGCGGCCTCCACATCGCCGGCGGTCACGCGCACGCGCCCTTCAAACAACGCTGGCAAGGCCTCCGGTCGCAGCTGTCCGAGTCCCACAAAACGCGCGACGCTCGGGTGCTCGTTTAAGGTAACCAACGAGAGTCGATCCCGCAGCCCCACCGCCTCGGGGATGGCGGCCCACCGCGCGAGCAATTCCACGAGCGACGCCTGATCGAACAGGTCGTGCTCGAACCAGAGACAAACCTCGTCAAAATCCGCGAGCGCAGTATGAAGCGCCTCATGACGCCGCATGCGCTCGAGGCACGCCGCCTCGGGAAGCTCCCACGCCTGCGCGATCCACCGCGCCCGCGCCGGCGTCGCCCCGAATCCGCCGACTCGCAGCGGCCCCTCGCACACCGGGTCGTGCGTCTCGAAGAAACTTGAAGAATCGATGAGCACACCGCACGCGCGCAACGAATCACGAATATCACCGCCGCAGCGGACGTGCGCCACCGTGGTCATGCTCGCCTCCACGGGTCGCCGCCGCCCGCCCTCAAGAGTGCTCGGACCACGCCGAACCACTCCAACCTAGTTTGTTGGCGAGCACATGAAAGACCGAGGTGCGAGGTGGGATCATGCGCGCCTTCTCCGGCGCGGAGGTCACCCTCACCTCGTCATTGATCAACATCTCCGTGGTCCATTGCCCGTCCGACGTCAAAAAGGCCCGCGACTCCTCCGTGGGCCCGAGGTAGATAACCCGAATGGGCGCGGCCCCAGAGACTACGACCGGACGATGCGTCAAACTGTGAGGACAGATCGGCGTGACCGTGAGCACCCCGGTGCCCGCAGTCACGATGGGTCCGCCCGCCGCGAGGTTGTACGCGGTGGAGCCGGTGGGTGTGCAGATCACCAGGCCATCCGCGGTGTACACCGCCATGAATTGTTCTCCCACGTAGCAGGCGAGCTGGAGCAGACGCGGCATCACCCCGTGCTTCACGTAGATGTCATTGTGCGAGGTGTCTGACGCGACCACCTCGCCTTCGCGGATCACCTCCACGTGCATACGTTCGCGGGCCTCCCACTCGAGACCGCCAGCGACCACATCATCGATGGCGTCCGAGAGTTCGTCCTTGCCGTAGGCCGACAAAAACCCGAGGTCACCGAGGTTGACCCCGAGCACGGGGATCTGTCGCGCGCCCAACCATCGGCTCGCGCGCAGGAGCGTGCCGTCGCCGCCGAGGCTCAAGACCAAATCGATGCCGCCTTCCAGCTCAGGCTCCGACAACCCCACGGTCCCCTCGGGGAAGTCTCCGTATTCACGGAGCACCTGCTCGGGCACCGCGATTCGAACGTTGCGCTCCATGAGGGTGCGGGCCAAGTCCACGGACAGCTGATGTCCCTCGGAGCTGTGGGGCCGCGGGTAGACGACCACAGTGGAGCACGGCCCGAGGGTTCCGGTCTCCATTACCAACGATAGACTCCTTCGCTCATCATGACTCCGGGATGTAGAGGTACCCCTGGTGCTGGTAGAGGCAGATGTGCCCGCCGCCTTCGTCGCCGGCTCTCTGGAGGGCGAGGTTCACCAGGCCCTCAAGCTCCGCGGCAGACTTTGTGTCCTTGTTGGGGAAGAAAGACACACCGATGCTTGCGGTGCCGCGCGCCCCACCGCGGGATGGCAACGCGACGCGGCTCGCCGCTCGAGAGATGCGCTCTGCGGCCGCGAGAGCCCCTGGGAAATGGGTGTTCGGCAAAATCACCGTGTAGGTGTGCGCTTCGAGCTCAAAGGAGATGTCGACCTTTCGAATATGTCCCTCAACCATGTCGCGAAGCAGCGCCGCGTCGCCCGCGGCCGGACCCGTCGCGTCGGCCCCTGCGGCCCCCGAATCGATCTTCAGTTTGAGACACGCGAGCGGATCGCTGTATCGCTCTGCGCGAAGAAACTCTTGCTCAAGTCTCGCTTGAAAGTCTCGATGGCTCCTCTCGCCCGTCACCGTGGTCGAGGACGGAGTCGACGATGGCTTATCATCCTCTTGGCTCCCAAGACGCCCACGTGTTCGCAAGAGCACCTCCACCCTCGCGAGTAGCTCCTCCACGTCGTAGGGCTTGCCTAGAAAATCATCCGCCCCGCTGCGCAGGCCCTCCACCCGTGCGTTCACCGTGTTCTTCGTGCTCACCATGAGCACCGGCAGATAGTCCGACTGCATCCGAGCCTTTAAGATTCGACACGCCTCAATCCCCGTCATCTTGGGCATCACCACGTCGATCATCACCAGCGCGGGCCGCTCCCGGGCGAACACCTCGAGGGTGTGGATCCCATCAAACGCTTCGCAAACTTCGTATCCGGCGCGGGTAAGCGCCTCACGCGCTACGAGGCGCTCGGCCTGGGTGTCATCCGCGACGAGAATCTTGATGGGGGACCCGCTCACCTGCGCCCAAGTATGACGCCTTCCACCCCGTGCGAACAGCCATTAGGAGATCGCGCGATCTCCGCGTGCCGCAGCAACCCGTCGTGCCCAGATGCGCCGGTTCTCCACGCCGTAGAACCCCCTTGGCGCCACAATCGAGCGCGCGGGGATACCCCCTAGGGCGAGGTGATGGGAAGGTGCGGCGTGTCCGTTGGAAGTGCTTGACACCCCCCGGCCCCTCGCGTACATCCCATCGTCCTATGGGTACCCATTACCCCAAGAAAGAAGAGATCCAGCGCGATTGGCTGCTCGTCGACCTCGACGGTGCAACGGTTGGTCGTGCGGCGAGTCAAATTGCGTCGCTGCTTCGAGGGAAGCACAAGACGACCTTCACCCCGCATCTCGACGTGGGCGACTTTGTCGTCTGCATCAACGCGGAGAAAGTGAAGTTCACTGGCAATAAGCTCGAGCAGCACACCTACAACAAGTTCACCGGCTACCTCGGGAACATGAAGACCGTCACGGCACAAGAGATGCTCGACCGAAAACCTGAGGTCGTCATCAAGCAAGCCGTCAAGCGCATGCTTCCGAAGAACCGGCTCGGACGCGCGACCTTCGACAAGTTGAAGGTCTACGCTGGCACTGATCACCCCCACGCCGCCCAGGCCCCCAAGGCCCACAAACTCGGCAACTGAGAGCGAAATCCATGGCTACCGATACGATGAAATATTACAGCACCGGACGACGCAAGTCCGCAGTCGCCCGCGTCTGGCTCATGCCCGGCGAAGGCAAGATCACCATCAACCGTCGTGACGCAGAGCAGTACCTCACGCGTCGCACCAACCTCGCGCAGGTCGAGCAACCCCTGGTCGCCACCGACACCCGCGAGAGCTACGACATCTGGGCGACCGCCAAGGGCGGTGGTCTCTCCGGCCAAGCCGGCGCCGTGCGTCTCGGAATCTCCCGCGCGCTGATGCTTGTGAACGCAGAGTTTCGCGACGCGCTGAAGGTTCACGGGTACCTCACCCGGGACGCCCGCGAAGTCGAGCGCAAGAAGTACGGCCGCAAGGGCGCCCGCGCGCGCTTCCAGTTCAGCAAGCGCTAAGGCGATCTCTTCGCCTCTGCGATCTTTTCGGCCCGCGGCTCCTCGAGCGCGGGCCGAAGCTTTTTCTCCCCCCGCGCCCGATGCCTCACGGCGTCGCGGTTGGCTTCGACCAGGGCACGGCCTGGTCACCGAGGACCTCGAGGCTGCCCGGGCACGACAGCGAGTCCAAGAAGGCCACGATGTCGTCGACCTCCACGTCGTTCAAGACCACCGGTCGCAGCAGCGGGTCCGCGCTCGGGCCCTTCACCACGCCGCCCGAGGCCATATATTTCACGGCCTCCTTGAGCGTGGCGACGCTCCCGTCGTGGAAGTAGGGCGCCGTGGCAGAGACATTGCGGAGCGTCGGCGTCCGAAACTTGTAGTTGTCCGCCGCGTCCTTCGTGACCTTCCCGCGACCGATATCGGCGCCCTCGCCGGGGCTGCCGTCCACGTTAAAACCGATCCCCACGTTGTGGAACAGACCGTCCGAGAAGTTGTCACCGTTGTGGCACACCGAGCACTGCGCCTT
>CALKDV010000482.1 GCA_938084085.1 uncultured Nannocystaceae bacterium | reverse complement strand
CGTCCCCGAGGCGGCCAGTGAGGCGCAGCTTGCCCTTGCCCCCGGTAGAGGTGACCTCCACGAACAGGAGCCGTCCGCCCGTGGGGGTCCACCCCAGCCCCGTGACCACGCCCACCTGCGGTGACTTGTCGGCCAGCTCCTCAAAATATTTGGGCGGTCCGAGGACATCGCGGATGTGCTCACGGTCGAAGTGCTCCGGGACGCTCTTTCCCTCGGTGATGCGCATGGCCGTGTCCCGCATGACCGAGGCGATGGCGCGCTTGAGATCTCGAACACCGGACTCCCGCGTGTAGCGCGTGGTGAGTTCGACAAGCGCCTCGCGGGTAAGCTCCATGGTGCGCGCGCCGAGCCCGTGGTCTTCCTTGAGCTTGGGGATGAGGTGGTCGCGCGCGATGCAGACTTTCTCTTCAACGGTGTAGCTGGTGATCTCGATGACCTCGAGACGATCGCGGAGCACCGTGGGGATCTGACCGAGGTAGTTGGCCGTGGCGATAAAGATCACGCGGGACAGGTCGTAGGGCAGGGCGATGTAGTGATCTTCAAACTCCGAGTTTTGCTCGGGGTCGAGGGCCTCAAGCAGGGCCGAGGCCGGATCGCCGCGCATCTCGTCGCCGCCGAGCTTGTCGAGCTCGTCCAACAAGATCACTGGGTTGGACGACGCCGCTTGCTTCATCGCCTGCGTGAGGCGACCCGGGAGCGCGCCGACGTAGGTGCGCCGATGCCCGCGCACCTCAGAGGCGTCGCGGACGCCTCCCAAGGAGATGCGGACAAACTCTCGGCCGAGGGACTCGGCGATGCTGCGCGCGAGGGAGGTCTTGCCGGTGCCCGGAGGGCCGTGAAAGCACAGCACGGGGCCGCGTTTGTTGGGCGCGAGCTTGAGCACCGAGAGATACTCGACCACCCGGCGCTTCACCCGATCGAGCCCGTGGTGATCCGCTTGAAGCTGGGCGCGGGCCCGGTCGATGTCGTGGATGTCCTCGGTGGCGTCGCGGCCGCCCCACGGGAGGTCGGCGACCCACTCGAGGTAGGTGCGGACGACCATCGCCTCGCTGCTTTGGGGGTTCATCTGCTCCAGGCGCGAGAGCTCTCGGTTCACGTGGGTCTCGGCCTCTTCGGTGAGCTCACGCGCGTCCAGGCGGAGCTTCAGTTCGTCCAGCCAGTCGGAGCTCTCATTGTCGAGCTCGTATTGGATCGCGCGCATTTTGTGGCGGAGCATCGCCTCGCGCTCATGCTGCGACATCGTGTCTCGCACCTGCTCGTCCACGTCGCGCTGCACCTCGAGTCGATTCACGTGGGTGCTGATGAACTCAAGGCTCTGCCGCAAGCGCTCGTTGACGCTCTGTTCGTACAGCAAGCTCACGCGCGACTCGGGATCGAGGTCGACGTGGGTGGCGGCCATGTCGGCGACTTTCCCTGGGTTGCGCTCGTCCATCAGACGTTGCAGCGACTCGTGGCGCTGACGGCTTGATTGTTCAGAGTCGAGGTGGTCGTCGTGCCGACGGACGAGGTCTTGCAGCGATCCTGCGAGCGCGTAGGCGAGGTTTGGTTCGTCGATAAATTCTGCGAACGGTTCGCAGCCCACGAAGGAGTGCTCCTCGCCGCGGGTGAGTGACGTGAGTCGCACGCGCTCGAGCCCGTGCACGAACACGGTGATACGACCAGGGAGTCCATGGAACACCTGTACGAGGCGGCCGATCACCCCGATCTCATGGAGGTCTTCAAGCTGCGGGGATTCGACCATGGCGTCGCGTTGGCCGGCGACGAGCACCAGGTTGTGTCCGGGCTCCCCGGCGGTGATGCCATTGGCGGTCCGAACCGCGGCCACCGATGTCGGACGCCCAAGCTCGATGGGTAGCGTCACCCCTGGCAGCAGCACTGTGTTGCGTAGCGGCAGCAGCGGGAGCGCGTCGTGGCGGCTTTCGTCCCCAGACATGGGGCGAGGGTAACACCCACGCTGGCGGTGGTGGGGCCCGTGACGCGGCTCGTCGGCGAGGGCAGCGGGGGATCTCGATACGCGACCTTGGCGGCGCGCGGCGAGGTCACGGGGGCCGAGAGATCACTTCCCGGGTGCGCGATTACCGAAACACCGTCGGGGCTTGGCCGGCTTCCGGACGCGGGCCCGCAGCGGGAGAGGACAAAGCAGCACCTGGAGCCCCGTAGGGCGGCCGTGACGGGGAGAGGAGGGGCTGGTGCTGGCGTGCTGGCCGTTGGGGTAGGCCCCATGTGGCGAGGCCATGTCGCACGAGTTGAGCCAGGGGGGGCGGACCGCTATCATCCCGGCCCACGGTCCATCGCCGTCGTACCCATCATGCGAAGCCACCTACCGTCCTCTCCCCGCGCCACGACCCGTCTCCTTTCGGGGGCCCTCAGTTTGACCATTGGCGCGACCACTTGTCTCCCGCTGCACAGCGCCTTCGCGGCGCCGGCGGAGGAAACGGCGCCCACCTCGGACGACGCCGCTGCTGCGACCCCAGAGGTCCAAGCCGGCGGTGACATCGCGCTGCTCACGTTCG
>CALKDV010000481.1 GCA_938084085.1 uncultured Nannocystaceae bacterium | reverse complement strand
GGCGACCCCTCCACCACTGGCGACGGCGACGGTGACGGCGACGGCGACGGTGACGGTGACGGCGACGTGAATTTCGATGTGGTGAACCAAGGCGCCACGTCCTGGACCATCGACGGCGCGTCGAACCCCGACGTCACGTTGACCCGAGGCGAGACCTACACCTTTACCCTCAACGCACCAGGCCATCCCTTCTGGATCAAGTCCGTGCAAGGCAACACTACGGCCAACGACTACAGCGACGGTGTCACGAACAACGGGACCGCCTCCGGCACCATCACCTTCACTGTGCCGATGACCGCGCCCGCGCAGCTATTTTATAACTGCGAGTTCCACTCGTCGATGACAGGCACACTCAACATCGTTGATCCATGATCTCGCGAGCGCGCTCAAGGGTGCTGCTGCGCCCTCGACATCGCGTCATCGAAGGATGTCGGACGAAAGTCCGGCATCCTTGACCAGAGCGTCTCGTGACGCGCGATGAGGTCGCTGGTGAGCCCTGCGACGAGCTCGCGGGCAATCCTATAGTCCGCCCGCGTGACGAAGCGGAGCCAGTAGCTGCTCAGCCGCGGGGTCAACAAGGGCACCTCGATCATCAGCGGACGCGCCCCCTTCGCCGCCGCGATCCGCTCTAGAATTGCGCGCGCGGTCACCACATCCGGTCCGGGAAGGTCGTAGACCGTTGACGATCGAGGTGACATCCCGGCTGCGAACGTCAGCGCGGCGACCACGTCGTCGATGGCCACGGGCTCCGAGCGCGTTTTGAGCCACTGGGGAAGAATCATCGCGGGCAGCCGCGCGAGATCACTGCAGATCTGCCAGCTCTCGCTGCCCTCCCCGATGATCATTCCCGCGCGCAACTCGGTGGTGGGCACCTCGCCCCCCCGAAGCAACGCGCCCGTATCGAGCCGGCTTTTGAGGTGTTTGGAGGGGACACCCTCCGGTTCAACCCCCCCAAGGTAGACAACATGGCGGACCCCCGCGGCCGCCGCCGCGTCGCGCACAGAACTCGCACTGGCGCGCTCTACTTGCCCATAGTTGGCTGCCGTGCCGATGGAGTGGACCAGATAGATCACCACGTCAACGCCCTCCATGGCTGGCGCGAGCGTCTCCGGCAACTCGACGTTCAACCGCACCCACGTGCGGTTGGGATTCCGAGTCCTCGCCCTCGCTGGATCTCGCGAGGTGCACACCACGTCAAAACCCGCCTCGACCAAGGCCGGGAAGACTCGGCTCCCTACGAAGCCTGTCGCTCCCGTAAGAAGGACCCGCACGCTCATGACCCGACCCCCAAGGAGCGACAGAATTTACGCATCACGGAGGCGTGCACGGGACCGTGGGTGCGCTCGTACAACCACGGCGGAAGACGAGGCCGGAACCCGCGGAGCACGGCGACCGCGTCGTCGTCGGGCCCAGAAGCAAACACGAACTCCCCGCCCGGTTTTGCCAGCACGCCCCCCTCGACGGCGTAGACCACCCGCTGCGGTGTCCGTGACAGCTGGCGGAGTCGGATCGCGGGCACCCCGAGCACGCGCATCACCACCCGCTCATCTCTGCTCCGCCCCAACACCCTGACCACACCGAAGAAAAACTCTTGGAGCCAGCCAAAATACCGGTCCACGAGGGCCGGCATGTCCGCGACTCCCGCCGACGTGAGCCGCTGCACCGACCGAAACGCACCATCGACATGCTCGATATCGACAGTGTGAAGCCCTGATTCGCCCGCACCGGCGGCGCTCATCTCCAGCCCCCCCATGATCCACCCCGCGTGCACTGCAGTTTTGAGTCGTCTGGCGGGCTCACCTCGGGAGCCTAGCAGCAAACCGCCATGACGCCGGTGATGGCCGCGCACATGCCTCTTGTGGCCGTGAGGCGGGGCCTCCGTACAACATCCGAGCGCCGTCGAGTGTCTACGGCACCACGTTGACCAGCTTGCCGGGCACGTAGATCACGCGCCGCGGGGCCTTGGCGTTCCCGGCCTCATCCACCAGGTATTTGGCGATCCCCTCGTGCGCCAGCGCGAGCTTCTCAATGGTCTCGCGATCGCCCGTCTCCACGTCGCTTCCAAGCTCAAGCTCGCCGCGCTTTTTGCCCTTCACCTGAAGGACCAGCGTCCAGGTCTCGTCCTGTAAAAAATCGGGATCGGCGGCAGGCCAGGGCTCGAGCGCCACGCTCCCCTCGCGGCCCAGGGCCCGCTGCCAAATCTCTTCTGAGAGGTGCGGGGCGTAGGGCGAGAGCACCTTGGCAAAGTCTTCCGCCGCAGCGCGGGTGAGGCGCTCGCCACCCTTCTCCACATCACGAGCGAACACCATCATGGCGCTGATCCCTGTGTTGAACGACATCCGATCCGTGCGCTCCGTGACTTGGTCGATCATTTGGGCCAATAAGCGACGCTGGCGATCGCTCCCGTGCCCATCCTCAAGCGGCCGGAGCGATTCGGTCACCTCGCCGCCCGCCTCCCCGGGGTGCGCGTCGGCGAAAAACAAGCGGTATGCCCGCTGCAGAAACTTATGGCACCCCACCACGCCCTCGGGCTGCCACGGCGCGCTGTGCTCAAGGGGCCCCATGAACATCTCGTAGAGCCGCATGGTGTCCGCGCCGTACTCCGCGATGACCACGTCGGGGTTCACCACGTTGCCGCGGGACTTGGACATCTTGTCCCACTGCACCGCGAGCGGCTCGCGGGTCTCTTTGTGAACAAAGTTGTCGCTGCCGGCCGGCTCCGCCTCCACGTCACCAGGCAAGAACACCACGGGCTTGCCGTCGTCATCTCGGCGCTTGTCTTTGGGGAAATAGGTCGCGCCGAGCACCATGCCCTGATTCACCAGCCTCCCGAAGGGCTCGACCGTGCTCACATGACCCAAGTCGTAGAGCACCTTGTGCCAAAAGCGCGCGTATAAAAGGTGCAGCACCGCGTGCTCCGCTCCCCCCACGTACAAGTCCACGGGCATCCAGTACTGCTCCGCTTCCTTGGAAAATGGCGCCTCGTCATTTGTGGGATCGAGATAGCGCAGGTAGTACCAGCAGCTCCCCGCCCACTGCGGCATGGTGTTCGTCTCTCGCAGCGCGCCGCCTCCAACGTCTCGCCAGCCCTCCGCCTTGGCCAGCGGCGGCTCGCCGGTCTCGCTGGGGTTAAAGTCCTCCATCTCGGGGAGCGCCACGGGCAGGTCCGCCTCGTCCACGGCGGTCACGCGCCCGTCGGGCTGATGCACCAGCGGGAACGGCTCCCCCCAGTAGCGCTGCCGCGAGAAAAGCCAGTCGCGCAGCTTGTAGGTGATGCGATGGCGCCCGGTCCCCTCGGCTTCCAGGTGCGCGATCATGGCCTGCTTGGCGTCGTCTGTGCCTTTTCCGTCGAGCAGGCCCGAGTTCACAGCGACGCCCGCGCCCACGAACGCAGCGTCTTGAATGTCGCCTTCACCCCCGTCCACAACTCGGACGATGGGGAGGTCGAATGTCTTCGCGAAGGCGTGGTCACGCTCGTCGTGCCCGGGCACGGCCATGATCGCCCCGGTGCCGTAGCCCATGAGCACGTAGTCGGAGATCCAAACCGGGACCTTGGCGCCATTGACCGGGTTGATCGCGTGGGCCCCCGTAAACGCCCCGGTCTTCTCCGCGTCCGCCGCCGCGGTCTGCCGATCCCGCTCCGTACGACGCGAGGTGGCGTCCACGTAGGCGTCGACCTTGGCTCGCTGATCGTCCGTGGTGATGATGGCGACCAAGGGGTGCTCCGGTGCCAGGACCATGTAGGTGGCCCCAAAGAGCGTATCGGGCCGGGTGGTGAAGACGGTGATGCCCCCGTCTTGTGCCCCCTCGAGGGAGAACTCCACCTCCGCGCCGTCGGATCGCCCGATCCAGTTGCGCTGCATCTCCAGCACGCTCGTCGGCCAGTCGAGCCCCTCAAGATCGGTGATGAGTCGCTCTGCGTACTTCGTGATCCGCAGCATCCACTGCCGCATGGGCACACGGACCACCTCGCGGCCCGCGTCGACGTGCTCAGCCACCTCTTCGTTCGCCAACACGACGCGAAGCTCTGGGCACCAGTTGACCGGCGCTTCGTTTAAGTAGGCGAGCCGGTGCTCGTCGCGAAACGACGCCACGGCCACCTGCCCCTCGGCTTCCACCTCCGCCGGGATCGGCAGACTCTCGATGGGCCGGGCCGTTTGGGTCTCGGGATCAAACCACGAGCCCCAAATTTGCAGAAAGATCCACTGGGTCCACTTGAAGTACTTGGGATCCGTGGTGTCGATCTCGCGATCCCAGTCGTAGGAGAAGCCCAAGCGCCCGAGCTGGCGTTTAAAGTTGGCCACACACTCGGCGGTGCGGCGCGCGGGGTGTGTGCCGGTTTTGATGGCGTAGCGCTCGGCGGGGAGTCCAAAGGCGTCCCATCCCATCGGGTGCAGCACGTTGTGCCCCGTCATACGCTTGTAGCGAGCGACGATATCGGTGGCGGTGTAGCCCTCCGGGTGGCCCACGTGCAGCCCGTCGCCCGAAGGGTACGGGAACATGTCGAG
>CALKDV010000480.1 GCA_938084085.1 uncultured Nannocystaceae bacterium | reverse complement strand
CGTGTCCATCGCCGCCGAAACGAGCGGGACTTTGAGCCCGATCTCTTCAGTGAGACGACTTGAAATATCAACGTCGCGGGGGAGCACTTCACTGTACTGAGGCTCCAAAAGGACGTCGTCGAATGTCAGGGCTTCAACGATCTGCGAAGGGGCGGTCATGGGTTCGAGGGGGCCGAGGGGAGAGCGGCCAGATTCCGGCGAGTATAGGGCACACCAAGGGTTTGACTAGGGGGCCTCGGCCGAAGTTCGCGCGTCCCCCACCCTTCGGCAGGTGCTCGCTCCATGGGCCCGTCGGCGCGCCCCCCATGGAAGCTCACCGGCTACGGGCAGGAAGTCTCAAAATCGTCCCGCGCCCGCTCCACCTGCGCCACCGCCAGCCCGGCGGTGGCCATCGCGTCCACGGCGACGAGGGCCTCCGCGCAGCGGCCGAGCGCGCCGTAGACCCGCACCCGCCGCCGATGTGCCGCGATACCGGCTGGATCCAGGTCCAACGCCCGGTCGAGGCTCACGAGGGCGGCTTGTAGATCTCCCCGGGCGTGCTGCACCGCCGCCTGGTCCGACCACGCGGACGCGTCGTTTGGCGCCCGCTCCACCGCCATCGCCGTCACCGCCGCGGCCTCCTCAAGCTCCCCCGCGGGCAAGAGTATTCGAAGCAGGCGCGCCCTCGCAGGACCCAAGGTGGGCTCTAGACGCACGGCGGCTCGATAGGCGCCGAGCACCTGCGCGCGGGCGCCCCCCTCCGCCGCCAACACGTCGCCGTGGATCATCTGCACCCAGGCGTCGTCGGGGGCCCGTGCAGCGGCCTCGTGTACCGTGGCTCGCCCCTCCTCCACCCGTCCGGCGGACTCAAGCATGCTCGCATGCTCAAGCAGGATCTCAGGATCGCCGGGCTCCAAGGCCCGCGCCCGCGCCATGGCCTCGAGGGCGCGATCGAGGGCGCCAAGTTGTCGTAACGCCAGCGCGTAGTTGTATTGGCCCGCCGCAAAGTCAGGGCGGATATCGAGCGCCCGTCGAAAGAACACAACGGCTTCCTTGGCGCGGCCGTTGTCGAGATGCACCGTGCCGATTCCATCGAGCGCGCCAAACAAACTCGGCTCCAAGGTCAGCGCGCGCTCCCACGCCTCGATGGCGTCCTCCCCTCGCCGCAGCTCCTGCAGCACGGCCCCTCGCGCAAGATGCAACCTCGCATCATCCGGAGATCGCGCGAGCGCAGAGTCCACAAGTTCCAGCGCCGCCGTCACCTCGCCGCGCGCGAGGGCTCTCGCCACAGCGGAGACGGTGTCCTTGGGGCCAAGCTCTCCTTCGCCGAGGCGTTCGTCGTCTCCGTCGGTCTCGGTGGTCTGCGGCGCCTTCGTTGCACGCGCCGCAGGATCTCTGCGACACCCCGCGCCTCCGCCCCCCATGACTGAGCTCACCAGCAGCGCCGTCACCAGCGTCCGCGATCCCCGACCTCCCGTCATGAGTCCCTCCTTCGCAGGTACTCTTGGACTTGCCGTTCAAGGGAGGCCCTCCCGCGCTCATCGAGCCGAGACACGTAGAAAATGTCGAGCACCCGCGGCCCCTCAGTCATCAGCCGGGCGAGCTCGATCTCCGCATCACACATCGCGAAGGCCTGGGCGATCCGTCGGAGCACCCCGGGCTGATCGTCGGTCTCCACCTCCACGATCGTACGCGCCCGCCCCGGGTCTTCGTCAAACTTCACCACGCAGTCCCCGGCGCGTCGTCGCCCGCCTCTTCGCACGCGCTGCAATGACGGCGGTCGGCGAAATTCTTGATGTTGCGACAGCCGCCCATCCAACCGCTCCTCTACCCGGTGAATCCACTCTTGATCCGCCCGCAGCTCGTGACCAGCGCGCACCGAGACGCGGAAAACATCGAGCGCCGCCGGCGCCTCTCCGGGGACGGGAAACACGTCCGCAGCCAACACCTCAAGGCCCACCTCGTCGAACTCCGCCGCGATGTGGGCGAGCAAGCCCGGCTGGTCACGCGCGGCGACGGTCACGCGCAAGAGCCCTCCTGCCCCTGCCCGCACGTCCATCACGACACGGGTGCCCTCCTCGTGCACGCGCTCCAGCATCGCTCGATGCGCGCGTCGAAGGGTCACGTCGTACAGCGCGTAGTAGCGCTCGGGCAAGCCCTCGGGTTCGTCCCCGCGCGCCCGCTGGCCGAGGGAGCGACGGTGCACCTCCCCGCTCAACTCCGCCGCGGTCAGCAGGTACAGCTCATCGAGCAGGGTCGCCTTCCACGAGGACAAATAGTCCGGCGCCACCGCCGACATATCCGCGATGCTCAGCAAATAAAGCTCCGATAAAAAGCGGCGCTCTCCCACCTGCTGCGCGAAGCCCCGGATGAGCATGGGGTCGCTCAGGTCTCGACGTTGGCTCAGCGTCGGCATCTCCAGGTGGAGCGCCACCAGCCGCGCGGTTCGTTGTGCGTCGTCGGCGGAGAAGCCGAGCCGCGTCGCCACCTGCAGGGCGAGCGAAGCCCCCACGTCACACTGATCGCCGTGCGGCTTTCCAACATCGTGCAGCAACGCCGCGAGGTACAGCGGACGCGGGTCGTCGATTCCCAGGTGCACCGCCGTCCCGAGCGAATAGTCCTTGCGATACTCGCCGCGCACGAGCGCCTTCAAAAACTCCACCACGTAGAGGCTGTGCTGATCCACAGTGTAGGCGTGAAAACTCTCGTGTTGCATCCGCCCTCGGCATGGACCGAACTCAGGGATGACCCGCTCGAGCAGCCCATACTCGTGACAGCGCTCGAGAGGCGTCGGGCTCCCGCCGTCCTTGGGATCGGTGAGCACGTTCAAAAACCAGCGATGCGCCTCTGGGTCTTCCGCCATGCGCGAGGAGCGAGGGTCCCCCGCCCCGTCGACGATGGAGTCCACCGCCCGCGCGCCGATCGACAACCCGTGGTCACGGGCCATCGCGATTGCCTGCAGCCCGAGGGCCGGGCTTTCCGCGAACGAGGCCCAGCCGTCGTGGACCAGTCGATGATCCACCGCGCGGAACCGTTCGTCGATCCTCCGGTCGAGCCGCGGTCCGAGCCGCGGAGGGAGGCAGCGTCGAAACTCCCGTCGCCCGAAGCGAAGCGAGAGATTGGCCGCCTCATGAAAGCGCTGCATGAACGACTCGATGGCCGCCACGGTCACCTCGTCGCTCGCGTCCTCGTCCGCGTCGCCTAGGATCGCAGGCAACCCGTCTTGGTACCGAAACACCAGACGGTCCTGCGCCCGCCCCGCCGCGAGGTGGAGCGCGCAGCGCAGCTCGAGCAGCACGTTCGCCGATGCCTCCAGCACCTGTGACGAACGCTTGCGCAGGATGCTCCGGCTCACCAAGGTCGGGAGACTCCCCGTGTTGTAGGTGAGCGCGAACGCCCAGCGCAGCGACGCCAGATCGCGCAGACCTCCCGCGCCGAGCTTAAGATCGGGCTCGAGCTTGTAGACCGTGCCGCCGTAGCGAACAAAGCGCCGCTCCATCTCTTCGCGCAGGCGCATCAAGAGCCCCAGTCTGCGCTCACCGGCGAAGGCGTGCATCATCCTCGCCCGGAGCGTGTCCAGCATGGAGTCGTCGCCGCCGACCACGCGCGCATCGACCAGCGAGGTGCACAGGCTGAGATCGCTCGCGCACCCGTCGAACCAGGCGTCCGGAGTCTGGGCGACCGAGGTTATCTTGAGGCCACAATCCCACAGCGGATGAAGCAGGTCTCGCATCCAATGCGCGAAGGACTCCTCCCCGTCCAGCGGGCGCGCGCAGAGCACGACGAGATCGATGTCGGCGTAGGGGCACAGCTCGTCTCGCGCCAGCGAGCCGGTTTCCAGCACACTCACCGCGCAAAGCGTCTCGTCCCAGCTGCGCATGGCGCGAGCCACTACGCGTGTCAGCAACGTCCGAAGAGTCGCGGAGTAGTCCCCCACGATCGTGAAGCCCCGCGCGTCGCTACGCAACGCCTCGCGCACGGCCTCTCGCGCCGCGTCGAGCTGGGCGGAGAGTTGCGCCGTCTCGTTCGGGGCTGCGTGCGGAGGAGGTGTCACGTACCACGCAGCATAGCAACTCTCTTCAGGGGGCGTCGCCGGCATCTCGCTGGAACCGCACCTGGACACCGCCATCCGTGGGCGCCGGGCGTCGGCTCCGCCATCCCTCTTGGAGGTCCACGGTCACCGGCACGGTGGTCTCGCCCCGGCGGACTTCGACCACCCGCACCCCGTCCAATGCTGGTCGCGCCTGCCGAACCAGGGGCAGCGCGCCCGCGTTGGCGAACATAAACGTCACCCGCCCGCGCGTGCCTTGGCTCGCGATGCTGACCGTCGGCCGCCCCGAACTCTTCACGTCCAGCACGATCGCCCCCCCACGCTGTTGGAGGCCGAGGCTCGTGAGCATCACCAGCCGCGCGTCCTTTCCCGCCACGGAGGGCTTCGCTGGCGCGGTGGGGGTGGACGCTGTGGCGGTGGGGGTGGGCCCAGGAGCCACCGCCGCCCGGTCGCTGTGCTCGGAGGCTCCCCTCGCCGGCGCGCCATCAGGGAGGCGAAGAGGCACTGGTTTTTTCTTCGGATCGTTCGACGTGGCGGTGGCGGGAGGTGTCGCGGTCCCAGGCGAATCCTCTGGACCAAAGATACGACGGGCGGCTGCGAGGTCTGGTGTGTTGGAAGCCAGGACCTCGGCCTTGATCGGCCCGGGGAGCTCCCCGTCGACCAGGGCCCCACGGGCGCGATCGATGAGCGCGATCTCCCCAGACTCCGACGCCCCCATCCTGGCCGATCCCTCGTGTGCCTCGTCCTGCGCATCCGCGGGCCGCGTGGCCGCACCGGTCGGTTGTTCGACACCGCACCCCATGAACACGAGCGAGAGCGCCCAGCACCCAAGGTGCGCTCGGCTTCCGGGAGCGCCGTCCGTGGACCGCCCATGCGAGCGCCCGGCACCAGCACCTGCGGAGAGGACACCACCCACGAGAACCTTGGGAATCAACACCTGGGACGCACGCACGCGCACAAGGTACCACGAACGCCACGAACTCTTGCGGATGCGCTAGGATGCGCCATGCGCTTTGTGGAAGGAGTCTTCGCCGTGCTGGTGATCCTCGGATCTGGCTGCCAATACCCGGGGGACGCCGCCGACAACTCATCGACGACCACCACCGATCCGTCGCCCGACGACGACAGCGGGGCGTGCCTCGTGGGCTCGGTGGGATGCGACTGCTACGGCAACGGCACCTGCGACCCTGGCCTCGAGTGCGTCGACAATGCCTGTGAAGAGATCCCGTCGCCCACCACTGGCGACACCAGCG
>CALKDV010000479.1 GCA_938084085.1 uncultured Nannocystaceae bacterium | reverse complement strand
CTGCGCCGATACCGGGCACAAAGGACGCGTCGCGCTCTACGAGGTCATGGTCCTCTCGCCGAGCCTCAAAGACCTCATCTTGCAAGGGGCCTCCACCACGGAGATTAAGGAAGAGGCCATCCGTGGAGGCATGGCGACCTTGCGACGCGCCGGTCTTAACAAAATCATTGAGGGCGTCACCACCCTCAAAGAGGTCACCCGCGTCACCGCGGCGGACTGACGCTCGCTCCCGCTACGGCACCGCCCGCAGGTCGGGCCGGTCTCCCCCCAAGGAGAACACCGGCGGGCTCCCGATGGGCGCGTCGATGGTGAGCGTCGCGCCGCCGTCGTAGGTGTCGCCCGTCCACACGTGGTACCAGGTGCCCGGTGGCAGATAGAGCGTGCGGGTGGTCGCCCCCTCCTCCACCACGGGCGCGACGAGGAGCGAGTCTCCCAGCATGAATTGATCGTGCACGGCTCGCGACGCGACGTCGTTGGGGAACTCGATCATCAAGTGGCGCACCATGGGCATGGAGCTCGCGTCGGCCTGGGCGGCCATCGCCTCCAGCTCCGGCACCAGCAGCTCGTGGATATTCGCGAAGCGCCGGAAGTGCGCGGTGGTCTCCGTGTCCGAATCCCACGACCAGTTCTCTAACTTCTTGTTGCCGTCGTGGGTGCGCATGATGGGCGTGAACGCCCCGAGCTCGGTCCAGCGCAAGAACAGCTCCTTGCCCGAGGGACCCCCGCTGAATCCGGCGATGTCGTGGGTCACGTAGGGCTGGCCGGAGAGCCCCAGATTGAGCATGGCGGGCACCACCGTGGGCAGGCCGTCGTACTCCGACCACGTGCACTCTTGATCGCCCACCCAGTGAATCATCGCCACGTCGTGGACACCGCGCCAACCCGAGCGCGCGAAGCTCACCCAGTCGCCGTCGGGCCGCACCTCGTCCATCACCTCCCGGGTCAGCCGCTGCCACGCCTCAGGGTAGCGGTTGTGATAGGCGCGGGGGTCGCTGCCATTCGACAACTCCGCATTGAGCGGCAACCACTCCGCGAAATCGACCATCCAGCCGTCCATGCCGTAGGTCTGCACCATGGCGCGCAAGAATGATTTGACGTACTCGCGCGACGCCTCGTTGGTGAGGTCCGGATGCGTGGAGATCAGATTGGGCGCCGCGTGGTCGTACACCTCCCCGTTCTGCTTGATGGTCAGCCCTTGGGCGACCATCTCCGGGTAGTGCTCCAGGGTCGGTGTCTTCGACACGAAGGGGTTCGCGTAGGTGAGGAACTTCTTACCGTCCGCGTGGAATTCGGCGATGAGCTCGGCGAGGTCCGGATAGAGCTCGAGATCCGGAAGCCACCGGTACTGCACGCCAAACCCCCCGTCGAGGTTCATGCGGATGCCCGTCCAGTCCTGCACCCAGATCGCCGAGTAGGGGATCTGCGCCGCCTCCAACGCGAGCTTTTCGGCGCGCACGGAATCGGAGCCACCTTGCGCCGCCATCCACGGCGACCACGCCCACGTCGGCGGTCGCTTGGGACGGGAGACTCGGTCCGAGAGCTGCCGGATCACGTCGGCGGGCGTCGGTCCACTGAGCACCCACAGCTCGTGCTCTGGCTCCAACGTCTCGAACCACGCCACCTGTGAGTCGGTGGCGCACAAATCGACGTGCATGCGGTAGTCGGTGTCCCACACCGCCCCCGCGCCGTCCGCATCCACATAGTAGGGCATGGGGAAGTAGGCGGTGTGCTCCGATCCGTTGATCGGCTGGGATGGCTCCGTCGGCTCTCGACCGATCCCCTGCTCGCTCACGAACAGGTCAAAGGACTTCCCGCGCTGATCGGTCGTCTCGTACTGCCCCCCGAACCCATGAAAGGTGCCGGTCTCCGTGCATCGAACGGGGAGGGCGACGGACGTGGGCGTCTGCCCTGTCGGAAGCTGGATCGTGACGCGGCTGAAATCCGAATCCGTAAAATTGGCCCCAAGGTACACCCGGACCTCTTCATCGCTCCCCTCCTGGCCAAAGACAGCCCACGTGCTCTCCGGGATCCCCTCTGGCTCATATCCCCCTCCCTGCTCGACGCCCTTCAGGAGCGGATACTCCACCGTCTCCTCGTTGGTGCGGGTGAACTCCCAGATGGCGGTGTCGCCCGACCAGCTGATGCCAAAGGTGGACACGCGCGGTCCGTGTCCGGGCGCGAGCCCCCAAATTCGGCGTCCGTCATCCACGAGTGAGAGCCCCCCGTCATCTTCCACGACGACCTCAATGCCGTTGGTGAGGAAGATCCGGCCGTCGTCATCCCCCGCGTCCCCAGAGGACGCCCCCTGCTTCCCGCACGAACCCAGGACTAGAAGCGTCAGGAGCGGAATCCAACGGCGTCTCATACGATGGCGAGTATCGCATCCTCCACCGCTGATCTCAATCAAGCGCCTCGTCCGTGCGGCCCCGAGAAGATGGTACCTCCGGCCGCAGGCTCAGGTAGCGAGCGCTGTCCCCTTCGTCTCCAACCGGCCCCGCGGAGTAAACGTGAGGTCGGTTCGCGAGCGCATCCCCCACCTCAGCGGCGGCGGCGGCGGCGGCCCAGGAATCCGAGGGGCAAGAGGAGCCCGAGCGCGCCGAGCGGGCTGCGGTCGGAGCCCACATCACAGGCGCACCCCTCATCACCACGGTCGCTGAGGCCGGAATCTCCTCCGCCAGTCTCGCCGATTCCGGAGTCACCGGAGTCACCCGAGTCGTCGCCAGAGTCCCCGCCGGAGCCATCACCGGAATCGCCGGGTTCGGGCTCCGGTGGAGGATTCGGGGTCTCGTTCCCGACCGCCACGTTGACCTGGGCGAAGCCAACCACACCGCCCCAGTCCTCGGCCTCGATGCGGATGTCATAGGTGCCCTCAGGGAAATTCCCAGACAGGCCCTCGAACGTCGGCGCTGGCGGCCATTGGTAAAAGCCCGCCCCCTGCACCGGGTCGTAGCCACCCACGTCCCCGTTGATCACGAAACGAACCTCTCGGATCGGCCACTCGTGCTGAACGTCGTAGGCGATGTCGATGCTGGCCTTGCCGTCGATGGCCTCGAACACTTCTTGATCGAGCGGCGTGTTGATGGTCACCGCGGGCGCGGGGTGTGCTTCACCGAAGGCCGGCCCGCAGGTGTCGAGGTAGCCGCTTCGCTGGTGGTCGCAACCGTCATTCCAGCTGCCGACTGCCATGGGATCCATGGAGAAGGAGCCGCACTCCGCGGTAGGGTTCCATGTCCCGTCCGCGTCCGTGCATGGCGTGAAGTCGACGCCGGTGGCCTCCTCGGCCCATGGCACGTGGAAGGGGGTGAAGACGTACGTGCCTCCACCCGTCCCGCAGCCCTCAGGGCCACCCGAGGTGATGCCGAAGGTGCGGAACACACCGTCCCCAAGCTGGGCGTAGGCGGGTCCGCCCGAGTCTCCCGAGCACGAGTCCTTGTTGGTCGTGCCCACGAACACCGCGTTGGTGCCGTCGCCGTAGGTGAAGAGGTCTTGTCGGATGATGGTGTCCGTGTAGCGCTTGGTCCCGAAGCCGCCGCTGTCCGAGTTGTTTCCAAATCCAGCGATGTACACGCCTGGGGAGTCTTTGCCGATCTCGTTGATCTCGCAGCCCATGGCCACAGGCGCGATGGGGACAGTGGTCACTGCTGAGTCGAGCACACAGACTTTGGCGTCCCAACCGTTCACGCCGTTGCTGTCGGCGCCGCTCCA
>CALKDV010000478.1 GCA_938084085.1 uncultured Nannocystaceae bacterium | reverse complement strand
CCGCCACGAACGCGGCGTTGGTGGTGACCATGCGCCAGAGTTGGACGTCGGAGAAGGTGGTGTTGAAGTAGGTCTCGTTGAGCTCGATGGCGCAGGCCAGCTCGCGCAAGAGGTTCGCCGACCCGCTCGGCAGCCAGTCGGTCCCCAGCGCCATGGGGACGCCCGCGCGCTCCATGAGCGAGACGGACGCGGTGTTGCCGTAAAGCGCGATATTTGATCTCGGGGACCAGACAACCTTCGAGTACTCAGGTTCGATATTGTAGATGTCGCCCGCGGTGAGTCCGACGGCGTGAACCAGCCCCGTTTGCGGCTCGACCAGATCATTGTCGCCGGTCTGAATGCAGACGAACTCGTTGCGCGCGGCGAGGTCGATTCCCTCAGAGACGTGGGGGACGTAGGCGTCGAGGCCGGAGATGGAGCTGTTCGTCGCCACGTTCGGATATCCGCACCCGCTGTTGAGCTTGGTCCCGTTGGCGTCGCCGAGCGGGAACGTGTCGCTGTCGGCGGCCTGGTTGCCTAAATCCTCCGACAAGCTGTTGGAGTCGAGGTTGCGCAGCAAGCCCACAGTGCCACCGGCAGAGACTGTGGCGGTCGCTCCACCCATCATGAATCGAAGCTCCGCGCCGCGCATCACATCGCCTGAGGCGCCCCCGTTGTAGGGGATAGTTGTGTGCCCGCCGGTCCCGGTGCGCCAGTCGTGACGATGCTCGTAGCGCTCGTCCGTGAACTGGTGCGGCGGATTGTTCGCGTAGGTGATGTGGTCGTGGGTGTTGATGAGCCCAGGAGAGACCACCCCGTCCGGACACGAGACGGTCGTGGCGACGTCGGCACCGGCGGCGGTGTCGCAGTCACATCCCACGCACGTGATCATGCCAGCCCCATCGACGAGGACGCTGCCGCCGCGATAGACGGTCTCAGGCGCGAGGACATCCCCTTGGACGAGCAGACCGGACGTGCCTTCCGCGGTCACTTCACAGGTGCCCGCAGACACGGGCGGGAGCGCCCCGCAGTCCACCTCGGCGGGTGGGGGATCGCCGTCGCCGTCGCCGTCGCCGTCACCGTCGCCGTCGCCGTCACCGTCGCCGTCGCCGTCGCCGTCACCGTCACCCGTCGGGTCGGCGGACGCAGATGAATCATCTCCGGAACTTCCGCCGCAACCGGAGACGAGGAGAGGAACCACGAGTAATGTGCTGAGTACGACGAGACGTTGGATGCGCATAGGGACTCCGAAGCGAGAGCCTAGCCCATGAGGGGGGTATGGCGCCACGCCGGGGCCGCGCTCCACGGAGAGATTCGCTTGATTCACCAGTAAAGCGGCGGATGAGGGGGAAGATCTCGGGGACTTTTGTGGGCAAAACGCAACGATTTCTCGACGACTTCATGGGCCGAGGTGCGATCGCTCCCCTGGGTTCCGCTGGCGCGAGCCTCGCGGGTGGCGAAGGGGGTTAGGCCTCGTCCGGCTCGTAGGCGAGGTTGGGCGCGAGCCACCGCTCCATCTCGCTCATCCCCATGCCCTTGCGGCGGGCGTAGTCGCGGACTTGATCACGGTCCACGCGGCCGAGCGTGAAGTAGCGAGCGCTCGGATGGCCGAGGTAGATTCCGCTGACAGACGCGGCGGGGGACATGGCGAAGTGGCTGGTGAGCTTCATGTCCACATCCCGGGCGCCGAGCAGCTCGAACAACTTGCCCTTCTCTGTATGGTCGGGGCAGGCGGGGTATCCAAATGCTGGCCGGATGCCCCTGAATTTCTCTGCATGGAGCGCGGTGAGGGGGAGGGACTCGTCGCTCGCGTACCATTCGAGGCGCGCGCGGTGATGGAGAAACTCGGCGAACGCCTCCGCGAGGCGATCTGCGAGGGCCTTGAGCAAAAGCGCGCTGTAGTCATCGAGGGCCTCTTCAAAGGCGCGCACATGGGGTTCAATACCCAGGCCCGCGGTGACGGCAAAGGCGCCGACGTGGCCGACGATCTCGCTGTCGTCAGAAGGTACAAAATCTGCGAGGCAGCGGTGGACACCATCACGTTGGACCTGCTGCTGGCGAAGCATGTTGAAGGTGGTGAGGGGGCGGCCAGTTTTTGGATCGCGCACCACGATGTCGTCACCGTCTGCGTACGCAGGCCAATATCCGTACACGCCGCGGGCTACGAGCATCTCCTCGTCGATGATGCGCGCGAGCATCTCTTTTCCGTTCGCGTAGAGTTCGCGCGCGGCCTCGCCATAGTGAGCGTCCTCGAGGATTTGAGGAAACCGCCCCTTGAGCTGCCACGACGTGAAAAAGAAGGTCCAGTCGATAAATTCGGCGATCTCCGAGAGCGGCACACGGGAGAGCACCTTTCGACCAAGAAACGGTGGAGGAGGGCTCATCTCCGGCGCGAATTCAAGAGCGGGGGCCGAGGCTCGAGCGGCGGCAATCGCTCGCACCGGCTTGGTCCGACGCTCTCCGTAGATCTCAACCATGCGCTTTTGTTCTGCTCGGTTTTTCTCGTCGAGCTCTCGCCGTTTTGCGTCATCGCGGAGCAGACCGACGACGCCCGCCACCCGGGAGGCGTCGAGCACGTGGAGGACCTCGTGTGGGTAGTGTGGGGCGATCTTCACTGCGGTGTGCTGCTTACTCGTTGTCGCGCCGCCGATGAGGAGCGGGGTGTTCATACCGAGTCGGCTCATCTCCTTGGCCACGTGGACCATCTCGTCCAGCGAAGGCGTGATCAGGCCGCTGAGACCGATGATGTCGGCTTGTTCGGCCTGCGCACGCTCAATGATCTTCTCCGCCGGGACCATGACGCCGAGGTCGATCACCTCGTAGTTGTTGCACCTCAAAACGACGGCCACGATGTTCTTTCCGATGTCATGGACGTCACCTTTGACGGTCGCGAGCACAATCTTTCCTCGCGATTGTAGGACTCCGTCCGCGGAGTCCTCCATGAACGGCGTCAGGTAGGCGACGGCTCGCTTCATTACCCGTGCGCTCTTGACGACCTGCGGGAGAAACATCTTTCCCGCGCCGAACAAATCTCCGACCACACCCATCCCGAGCATGAGCGGCCCCTCGATGACCTCCAGGGGCGAGGAAAGCTGCTGGCGAGCTTCTTCGGCGTCGGCCTCGATATATTCCACCACACCGCGGACGAGGGCGTATTCGATCCGCGCGTTAAGGTCTCCCGTGCGCCAGGACGTGTCGATCTCTCGCTTCTTTCCGACGCCGCGCAGGCCCTCTGCACGCTCGACCATTCGCTCCGTGGCGTCCTCGCGCCGGTTGAATAGGACATCTTCCACCAACGCCAAGAGATCCGCGGGGATGTCGTCATAGACGGTGAGCTGTCCCGCGTTGACGATGCCCATGTCGAGCCCCGCGCGGGTGGCGTGGAACAAAAATACGGAGTGCATCGCTTCTCGCACGACATCATTTCCACGAAAGGAGAAGGACAAGTTGCTGATGCCGCCGCTGACGCGCGCGCCGGGGCATCGCTTCTTGATCGCGGAGGTCGCCTCGATGAACGCCTTGGCGAATTCGGCGTGCGCCTCGATGCCCGTCGCGATCGCGAGGACGTTGGGGTCAAAGATGATATCTGTGGGAGTAAAATTGAGCTTGGTCGTCAGCAAGTCATAGGCGCGCGCGCAGATCTCGACCTTGCGCTCCGCGGTCTCCGCTTGGCCCTGCTCGTCGAACGCCATGACGACCGCGGCCGCGCCGTAGCGTTGGATCGTCGCCGCTTTCTCGAGAAAATCGTCTTCACCTTCTTTGAGGGAGATGGAGTTCACGACGGGCTTGCCCTGAACGCATTGGAGCCCCGCCTCAAGCACGGACCACTTCGAGCTGTCGATCATGATAGGGACCCGACAGATCTCTGGTTCACTTGCGACCAAGTTCAAGAACGTTCGCATGGCGGCCTCCGAGTCGAGCATGCCCTCGTCCATGTTGATGTCGATGATATTGGCCCCGCCACGGACTTGCTCGAGCGCCACGCTCAGCGCTTCGTCGTAGGCTTGCTCGCGAATGAGGCGCGCAAACTTTCGTGAACCAGTCACATTTGTACGCTCACCAATCATGATGAAATTCGTCGTGGGGGGGATCTTCAAGACCTCGAGGCCCGCGAAGCGAGAATGAAGCGAATCGCGGGGTGGCGGGGTTCTTGGGGGCAGGCCACGGAGCGCTTGATGGATCGCGTGGATATGTTCAACGGTGGTTCCGCAGCAGCCGCCGACGATATTCACCAGGCCGTCGTCTGCGAAGCTCTTGAGCTGGGCGGCGGTCGCCTCGGGGGCCTCGTCATACTCACCGAACGCGTTGGGGAGGCCTGCGTTGGGGTAGCAGCTGACGTACGTGTCGGCGATTTTGGAGAGCTCTGCGACATAAGGGCGCATCAACTCCGCACCCAGGGCGCAGTTGAGGCCGACGCTCAGCGGCTTGGCGTGTTCGATGGAGGCCCAAAACGCCGCGATCGTTTGACCGGAGAGGGTGCGCCCACTTCGGTCCGTGATGGTGACGGAGAGCATCAACGGGACGCGCTGGTTCCTTCGCTGCATCACGTTTTCGATGGCGACCAGGCAGGCTTTGAGATTGAGTGTGTCGAATACGGTCTCGACCAACAGCAAATCAACACCCCCTTCAAGGAGGGCCGCGGTCTGCTCCTCGTAGGCAAGCCGAACCTCCTCGAACGTGACGGCTCGAAG
>CALKDV010000477.1 GCA_938084085.1 uncultured Nannocystaceae bacterium | reverse complement strand
GATATTCGATTAGATACTTATTGTTTTTAGCCGAAGTCCGCCTCCTCCAGATTCGCCCTAAGTATCTTATATTGATGACTTAAAATAATTGGTCCACGTTGTGCAAAGAAACCATGCATGTTGTCTTCCCAACGAGCGTTTGAATCCAGCGTGGCACCTCACCTCCATACTCTGCGCGCGTTGGCGTGGCGCCTGACCAAGGCCGACGACCGCGCCGATGATCTGATGCAAGAGACCTTGATCCGGGCCTGGAATCATTGGGACCGTCTCCAAGCCTCCGACGCGAATGTCCGCGCGTGGCTCCGTCGGGTGATGGTGAACAAGTTCATCTCGCAACAGCGCCACCGCAAAGTTGTGACACGCACAGCCGCCCGCCCCGATCTCGTCGACCATCTTGTCTCCGCCGACCGTCGAAGAACGGCGCAGCACCCGGAGACCATCTTCATGCAACATCACAAACGACGCGAGATCGTGTCCGCTCTCGACGCGCTCGACGAACCCTTCCGCAGCGTCATCACCATGGTGGACGTCCGCGGTTGGTCCTACAAGGAGGCCGCCAAGGCCCTTGAGTGTCCCCTGGGCACGGTCATGAGCCGCCTTCACAGGGGCCGCGCCCGAATGCGCGCGCATCTCCAATCAGGCCCAACACCGGTCGCGGAACTGCTCTGCTAACCTGCGGCGGTGCGCGCGTGGCCGAGACGGCGGAGGTCTCTTGTGGCGGGGGCGACGGGCTCGCTCTTGCTGAGCGCGCAAGCCTGCGAGGCGTCGCCACGGTCTCACGCAACCCAATCTCGATCTGAACCCACCACCACGGAGCCAGACGGTCCTCTCTCGCGCCTTGTCGCGATCGCCCCCCCGGTCACGCAGCCCGTGAATCGTCCACGCCTGGAGAGCGGACGTGGCTGGCTTCACCTCGCATGGACACAACACGGCCTCGGCGGGCGCGGTGATACGTTGGTCTTCACCGCACGCTCCCGTGAGGACGCCCGCTGGCGCGACCTCACGTCGCTCTCTCAAAATGTGGCCTCGAACAGCCCTGTCTTCACGGCCAACGCTCCCACACGCAAGGTCGCGGTGAGCTGGTCCGCACCCATCGGTGGAGGACAGCTTCGACCATGGATCGCCACGACGCAGGATGCCGGGCGACGGTTCTCAGCCCCAGAGATCCTCGCGCTTCCCACCGACGATTCGCGCGCGAGTTCGGCCCTCATCGCCGCACCGATGCAGCCAGGGGGCCCATGGACTGCGGCCGTCCCACGCCCCGTCCCTCCCCGCCCCGAAGTCCGTCCCACGCCGGCCGTCTCCGGCGCGGCCTCCCACGCATGGGCGCCGCTGCGTGTCCCTCCCGACGCCGTCGATGACGCTGACGGAGGCTTCCGATCGCTGACGACCTGCGCTGGAGGGGGGGCGCTCGGTCTTTGGTGCGGAGCGGCCGGCGCAGCCTCCTTGGCCACCATCGCCGTACACCACCCACTCGGCGAAGATGTTCGCTGTGTCCCTGCCCAGCGACCGCTCGTGTGCCGCGGCAATCGCATTGCGGTCGCCCTCGGATCCGCACGCTCCCGCAAGACCTGGCTGTGGGCAGGACGAAGCCCCTCAAGCTTGCGACGAGTGGCGCGGCTCCCGGGCGCCACCGCGGAGATTATCCGCGTAGACTGGACCGACGACGCGCACGTGGTGGCGGTGTGGATCGATGAGGCGCGCTCGCTGAATGCGATGACCGTGGCCGTTGCCGACGGCCGCGTGAGGACCACGCTGCTCGCGGGCGAAGTTGTCGAGGCCAGCGCCGCCGCCGACGCAGAAGGCGAGACCCTGTATCTCGCGTGGACGACCGAGATTCCACCAGATCACAGGCCGCCCCCCCTCGGACCCACCGACGGCCGCGGCCTGTTGCACCTCGGCAGCGTCGCTCTGCGCGGTGGGATGCTCTCCACCCCCCTCGATCCCTCCCCCCTCGACCCTCCGGACGCGACGCGCTAGTACCTATCCATGCGGTACTCTTTGAGCGCGCTCTCTCCGCCGACCCGGCGCCCCGTGTCCACGCTCGTCGTGGCGGTCGCGCTAAACCTGCTCGCCTCGGGGTGTGGAAAGGCGACCGCGCCGAAGCAGTCGCCCTCCAACGACCGCGGCATCCGCTACGAGGCGTCCACCCTGGACGGCGTCGATGTGTCGCTGCCAGCCAAGGGGGCCAGCCTCACCCTGGTCAACGTGTGGGCGACGTGGTGCGAGCCCTGCCTCGATGAGCTCCCCCTCTTGGCGGAAATCCACACCGAGCTTCGAGGGCCGACGTTCTCGGTGCTCGCCATCTCCGTCGACAGCGCGCGCAACAACCAGCGGGTGAAGGATACGGTGCGCGATTGGGAGCTCCCGTTCCCGGTGGTTCACGACGCCGACAATCGCATCGTGACGACGCTCAAGGTCTCCGGGTTCCCGACCTCCGTGCTCATCGACGGGGACGGCCTCGAGGTCGCGCGTCGCGAGGGCGTGCTCCAGGGCGCCACCGGGCCGTTCCTCTCCAAGGTGCGCGCGGCGCTTCGCGACCGCGGATGACCGCACGCAAGATCAGGCGGTGGGCTCTGCCAGCGGGAACCCCGTCGGCCCTGAGGACGACGAGGGCGTCTCCGGCTCTTTTAACTCGGGCATGCCCGCGGCGTCATCGTTCGACTCGGGCGCCGGCGGAATGATCCGCGGCAGGGGCTGGCCCTCCACGAGCAGCTGCACCTCATCCGCGGAGAGCACCTCTCGCTCCACCAAGGCGATCGCGACGCGCTCAAGCGCGGACCAATTGTCTTGCAGCAGTTTCTTGGCGCGGATGTACTGCTCGTCAATGATCCGGTGGACCTCCTCGTCGATCGCCTGCGCCGTCGCCTCCGAGTAGTTCTGCTTGCTCTGGATGTCGCGGCCCAAGAACGGCTCGGAGCGCGCCTGGCCGAAGGCGATCGGACCGAGCCGCTCGCTCATCCCCCACTCGCAGACCATCTTGCGCGCGAGCGAGGAGGCCTTGGCGATGTCGTTGCCAGCGCCCGTGGTCACCCGGCCGTCAAATCGCAGCTCCTCCGCGAGACGGCCCCCCATGAGCATGGCGATGTTGCCTTGGGCGTGCACGAGGTCGACGGACAGTCGATCCTGGTCGGGCAGCAGATGCGTGACCCCCAGGGCCTGACCGCGCGGGATGATCGTCACCTTGTGGATGTCGTCAATGGTCCCCGCGGGGAGGGTCTTCGCCACCAAGGTGTGCCCCGCCTCATGCCAGGCCGTGGTGAGTTTCTCTTCGTCGGAGATGTGCGCGTTGCGGCGCTCCGCCCCCATCATCACCTTGTCTTTCGCGGCGTCGAAGTCGATGTCGCCCACGCGCTCCCGATCGTTGCGCGCCGTGATGAGCGCGGCCTCATTGACGAGGTTCTCGAGATCAGCGCCGGAGAATCCAGGGGTGCCCCGCGCGACCACAGACAGGTCGACGTCGTCGGAGAGAGGCACCTTGCGGGTGTGCACCTTCAAAATCGATTCGCGCCCGCGCACGTCGGGGAGCCCCACCACGATTCGCCGATCGAAGCGACCAGGCCGAAGCAGGGCCGGGTCGAGCACGTCAGGGCGGTTGGTGGCGGCCACCAAGATCACCCCGTCGTTGGATTCGAAGCCGTCCATCTCCACCAGAAGTTGGTTGAGCGTCTGCTCTCGCTCGTCGTGTCCGCCACCGAGCCCCGCGCCGCGGTGCCGGCCCACGGCGTCGATCTCGTCGATGAAGATGATGCAGGGGGCGTTTCTTTTGCCCTGCTCGAACAGGTCGCGGACCCGGCTCGCGCCGACGCCGACGAACATCTCTACAAAGTCAGACCCGCTGATGCTGAAGAACGCCACCCCCGCCTCGCCCGCGATGGCGCGGGCCAGCAAGGTTTTGCCGGTCCCGGGCGGGCCCATGAGTAGGACACCTTTGGGAATCCGGCCGCCGACCCGAGTGTACTTCCTCGCGTTGCGGAGGAAATCGATGATCTCTTCCACCTCGTCACGCGCCTCTTCGAGTCCCGCGACGTCGCTAAAAGTCACCTTCTGCGTGTGCTCATTTAGGAGCCGGGCCTTGCTTT
>CALKDV010000476.1 GCA_938084085.1 uncultured Nannocystaceae bacterium | reverse complement strand
GTCTCTGGGATGGCGCCGCAGTTGACGGTGATGAAGGGGCCGTCGGCGCGGGAGGAGCGGCGGTGCATCTCATGGGCGATGAGTTCTTTGCCCGTGCCTGTTTCGCCGGAGATGAGGACGGTGACATCGGTCTTCGCGACGCGCTCCACCTTGCTGTAAATCTCGAGCATGGGCGGACAGCTTCCGACGATGGATCCGAATCGGAACCGCTCAAGTCGCTGTTCAAGCCCCGCGGCCTCGAGCTTCAACTCTTTCATGGAGAGCGCCGTTTTGACGAACAGCGCCGCCTGCGACGCGAAGATCTTAAGCACCTCAAGCTGCTCCTCGACGAAGAGATCCACGACGTCATCGTTGCCCACGTAGATGAGCCCGAGCATCTCACTGCGGTAGAGCAGGGGGACGCACATGACGCTGCTGAGCTTCAGGTTGATGACGGAGAGGCTGTTTTGGTACCGCGTGTCGTTGCACGCATCCGAGATGATCTGCGCGGACCGGTTGGTGATCGTCTCCCGGATGATCTCGTCGGAGAAAAGCTCCTCGGGATCATCGACGGGTTGGCGCTCGAGGTTGCGCGCGACCTTCACCTCGTACTGTCCGAGTTCGTTGGCGAGCACCAAAAAACCCTTTTTCGCGCGGGTGAGTTCGACGACCTGATCGATGAGCGTGTCGAGGAGCGAGGCGAGCTCTCCTTGGGTCTGCAAGGTCTGGGAGAACGATTGCAGATGGCGCAATGCCTCAAGTTTGAGTTCGGAGCCTTGGGCGGGGCTGGATGCTGACGCCGAGGCATCGACCGTGGAGAACAACACCTCCGTGTCGCCAATAACGAACACATCTCCGTGTCTCAGGTCGTAGGCACGCATCTTCTTTCCGCCCACGAAAAACGGTGTGGACCGGCCGGATGATTCGAGTCGGAACACCCCGAGATCGCGGGTGATGGTCGCGTGTGTGGTACCGACGCCCTCGCCTGTGAGCCGCAAGTTGCACTCGTCGGCGCTCCCAATAAGGGTGAGTCGACGATCAATGGTGAGGGTGTGGGCGCCGGCGCCCTTTGAAGTTGTGGTGAGCGTAGCCATGATTAAAAGTCGAGCGTGAGCCCGAGGGTGAGGCCGCGTCTGGAGACGCTGCTTTGGGGCCGAAGTTTGAACGTACCCCGTGACGACGTGGCGCCAGCTGGGGCGTCGCCGTCCTCTAGTTCTTTACGCGGCACCGTCCGTCGACGAAGCTCTCCGTAGGGTTTAAAGAGAATTTGCGAGGTGATGATGTCGCTGACGACCGCGCCGAGAAACAACCAGGCGAAGACCTCCTCTGACTGGC
Organism: uncultured Nannocystaceae bacterium; assembly: GCA_938084085.1. GTDB lineage: Bacteria > Myxococcota_A > Polyangia > Nannocystales > Nannocystaceae > JAAZXR01. The sequence goes on along the minus strand of CALKDV010000476.1, from coordinate 9,168 downwards.
GTACGGCGAGGATCTGGCGGCGGTTGCTGGGCGTGTCTTGAATGTCGCAGTCCAGCGAACTCGATTTGAAGCCGGCCGTTCTCGCGCAGTTATACTTGACGACGCGGGTGAGTAGAAGGCCAAGCGCCGTCGCTCCGAACGCGACCTCGGTGGCGAGGAAAGACGCGCCGAGCTTCGGCCGGTTGTTGTAGAAGTGTCCGAGGCCAAAGGGGAGCAGGGCGAACGCTCTCGTTCGAACGCCAAAGTCTCGAACCTCCACTTCTTGCTGTTCGAACTCTGTGGAGAGTTGCTCATGGTCTTCGCGTAGGCGGGCAAACTCCGCCTGCAGGGAGGCGGCGTCCGCGTTGCAAGCGGCCACCTCAAACTTACAAAGTTTCGCCGCCTCATCTTCCAGCGTGCGTTGCATACGAGCGAAGGCCTCGTAGGTCGACTCCCCGTACATGGCCGGCGTGAGTCTCGAAAAAGGGGCGTTCTCGACCAGGGCCCGAAGCAGCTCATCGCGGGCCTCAGGAGGAGCCATGGTCGGGAGTTCGGCCGATTCGAGGCGGTAGGCCGTGTCGAGATAGATGAGCGCAGCGTCGAGGGAGGTGCCGTCCGGAAACTGCAGCCGGAGCGCTTCAAGGTGAGGTGTGAGCAGCGCCTCGGTCTTCGCCCAGTCGCCTTCGCGGTATGCGGCCTGGGCCGCGTTGAGGTCTTCGTCGAGGGAAGTCTCTGGGCTCGCCGCTTCGCGGGGCGATTGAGCCTGGACGTGGGAGGAGGTGAGGGATGCCGCGGCAAACCATCCGCATAGGAGCGGAGCGAAACGTCGACGGTTCGGACACGGGTTTCGTGACGATATGCGTGGACGATGTAGAAAAAATGGCCGCATGCCAGCCGCTTCACCTTAGCGCCAAAGGAGGGGCACGTGCACCTCCATCCTTGATTGACTCAGTTCTACGGGCTCACGATGGGCTTGAGTCGAGCGTCATGCTCGTTCGGCCCCGGAAACAGGCGAAACTCGCGTTCCACGCGATAGGTCGTGCCGTCGTTGGCGGCCGTCAACAGGAGCCGTACCGTGGTGCGATCGCTTCCGTAGGGCACCTTGGTGGCCCAGCGGTCAGAGAATCCTTGCTCGCTACACCCTTCGAGGCAGCGGACGGTGACCTCGGCAGGCGCGACGCCGGCAGGGAGATCACGGAAGATGATTTTCGCAGGTTTCGCGCGCGCGGTGAGGACCACCGGCTGCTCCTCGCAGGCGCGGCCGTCCAAGGTCGCAGATCCCACCCAGCGCTTGCCGACGAGGGTCGCGCGCGCGCGGTCGGTCATCAGCGAGACGAGGTAGGCCTTTTTGGTCGCGTCGTACGCGATGCGTTTGCCTGCCACCTGGAGGCCATGATGAGTCAGCTGCGCCACCGGGGCGCCCGTAACCCGGACGGTGCAAGTGACGACGCCGCGGACCGGCGCGATGAGGGCACGCTTGTCGGAGGAGCCCGGACCCGCGGGGCTTCGCGGGGCGTCGGTGATGGCCGAAAGATCCCCAGGCTGCGTCCCGCCCGCGGTGGCGTCGGCGGAAGCTACTTGATTTGGAGGGGCGGTCCGATTTGGGATGACGACACGTGACGGGGGCACGGTAGGGGGGAGGGATTCGTCAGAGGAATCAAGCTGGGCGACCGTCGTCGAAGGGCCCGCTCCGAGCGGGTTCCCGCCCCATAAAAACGTGGCGGCGGTGACCAGTCCGCTGATGCATAAAAACCCGACAGCGCCGAGGGCGTAGCGGAGTGTGCGGCCGCGCCGTCGCATGGATTCGAGCAGCTGTCGAGCCTCAGCGTGGGCGCCGTCGCGCTCCAAGATTCGACCCAGCAAGCGGATGGCGCGGGCATTTTGGCCGGCGGCGGCGGCGGTGCGTGCCCGGGTGAGCAGCACGGAGGCGACGCGTTGATCCAACTCGCGGACGTAGTCTGCCGGCGCGTGGAAATAGGCGACGAGTTCGGAGTCGTCATGGTGGTGAACCCCTACGGAGTCCAGGTACGACTCGAGCTCCGAGGCGAGCTCGTCTGCGGAGGGATACCTGTGTTCTGGATCGCGTGCGAGGGCTTTGACGATGATGGCCTCGAGCTCATCGTCGACCAGTGGGTTGACCGTGGACGGTCGCGCGAAATCGCAGTCGGCGATTCGATTGAGGACCTCGTGCGGGTTGCGACCCGTGAAGGGCAGCGCGGCGGTGGTGAGATGAAAGAGCATGATCCCCAACGAGAACACGTCGATGCGATGGTCCACGGGCCTGCCGCTGATGAGCTCGGGCGCCATGAAGGCGGGGCTGCCCAACAGCTGCCCGGTCATCGTGAGCTTCTGCTGGTCCACGAGCTGTGCGATCCCAAAGTCCATGAGTTTCAGGCATCCATCGTCCCGAATCATGACGTTGTCGGGCTTGATGTCGCGATGAACGATATTGAGGGAGTGGGCAGCTTGGAGGGCGTGGGCGAGGGTGCGGATAATTAGCGCGGCCACGGCCGGTCGCGGCACGTAGTCGCGCTCCACCCACTCACGCAAGGTCTGACCATGGATAAACTCGGTGACCAGGTAGGCCTGCTCCGCGTCCTCCCCAGAGTAATCGTAGATCTCGACGATGTTGTCGTGACGAAGTTTTGCGACGGTGATGGCTTCACGCTTGAGCCTCGCGCGCGACTCCGCGCGGTCCGCGAGGTGGGCGTGGAGGACCTTGATGGCCACCTCTCTTTCGAGCACAGAGTCTCGAGCGCGATAGACCACCGCCATACCTCCATGGCCGACCTCATTGAGGACTTCGTACTTCTCAAATGTTTGACCTGCGAGGCTCGCCAACGAAACGTGTCCGGACTGGGATTCAGGCTGCAGGCCGTCGAAGGGTCAAGGCGACCTGCATCCGAAAAAGTATACCCCTTGGCCGCACTTGCACCACCCGAACCCTGGGACTTTGAGTACCATGCCGCCATCCCTTGTCGCGGACATACCCGAGGCCTCGGGCAATGTTCGCGAAACGCGCATGAGTGTACATCCTCATAACTTCAGGCCTCGGCCAGCGGAAGGGTTGCGATACCCGAACGTGGTTTTCATGGCGCACGAGCGCGTGACGCGGTCACCGCACCAGACGGCGTTCTATCGAACTGAAGGGGACGGGTGGGCGCCGGTGACCTGGGCCGAGTGGTGGTCCGACGCTCAACGCGCTGCGCGCGGTCTCGGCACGCGCCTCAGACTTGAGTCGGGCGACTCCGTTTTGCTCATGTGCGGGCCCCGCTACGAATGGATCGTCTGGGAGCTGGCGATCGCCATGTTGGGGGCGGTGTGTGTGCCCGTGGATGCGGGGGCTCCACGAGAAGAGTTGGGCGCTGCGCTGCGGCATGCGGCGTGCGTGGCCGCGGTGGTGGAACATCCTGAGCATCTTCGCGTGCTCGCCGAGACGTTTCAAGAAGGCGGACACCGCGTGCGTGCCGTCGCGTATTTGGATCCGTACGCGGATCTCGCTCCGGCCCGGGGTGGCGGTCGCATCGGAATCGACGACGTGCCGACGATGGAACCGTGGGTGGGGCTCGCCGACATGGTCGTTGCGGCGGGCGCCGCGGAGGAAGGCGCCAACTCCGACGAACACGGTGACGACGCGTGGTCGACGGTGGGCCTGTCTGACACGTTTTCCATCGTCTACACGTCCGGCACCACGGGGAGTCCGCGCGGGGTCTCCCTCAGCCACAAAAACATGGTCTACGAGTCTTGGGCCATCAAGAACAGCTTCGCTGTGGACCATCGAGATCTCCACGTCGCGTTCTTGCCGTTGCACCATATCTTCGCGCGGCACATGGTGTGGGCCGCCGTGGCCTCGGGCGCCGTCACCGGCTTTTGTCGGACGCCTGCGCAGCTCCCTCGCGCGCTCGAGGTGTTGCGACCGACCTTCTTAGGTGGGGTCCCGTGGACCTTCGAGAAGATTCGCAGCAGCGTAGAGCAGGACGTGGGACGGCGTGGAACCATGGCGCGCCGACAGTTCGCTTGGGCCATGCGCCTCGCTCGTCGGGTCCGCGCCAAGGAGCGGGAGGGGGCGCGGGTGTCCCGGTGGCTGCGGTCGCGGTACCAGCTTGCGGAGAAGACGACCCTTGGGCGCCTGCGGGAGGGGCTCGGGGGGCGGGTGCGATTCGCGATCAGCGGAGCGGCGCCGATACGTGTGGACACCTTGGAGTTCTTTCACGCCGCCGGCGTGTTGATCTTAGAAGGATATGGGCTGACCGAAACCACCGGAGCCACCCACGTCAATCGCCCGAACCGTTTCCGCTTTGGGAGCGTGGGGTTGCCGTTGCCTGGTTGCGAAGCGTCCCTCGCGGAAGACGGGGAGATCCTCGTCCGCGGACATCACGTGATGGCCGGGTACCATGACGCGCCGGAGCACACGGAGGCGGTCCTCGATGACAACGGGTGGCTGCACACGGGGGACCTCGGGGTGCTCGACGCTGGTTTTTTGAGCGTCGTGGGCCGCAAGAAAGAACTCATCATCACGGACGGCGGCAAGAATGTCGCGCCCGCGCCCATCGAGCGGACCCTGCGAGAGTTGCCGGAGATCGCAGAGGCGGTCGTGGTGGGAGATCGCCGCCCGTGCCTCATCGCGCTCATCACGCTCGATGAGGAGGTGCTGCAGGGGCGGGCGCAGGCGGCCAAGCTTGGCTGCTCGACGTACCACGACCTTGTGTGTCATCCGGAGGTCCGCCGCTGGGTGGCGGCGGCGGTGGACACGGCCAACGAAGGGCGCACGCGGGCGGAGCAGCTTCGAGGCTTCGCGCTCCTGCCAGCGCCCTTGAGTCGAGCGGAGGGGGAATTGACCGCCACGTTGAAGGTGCGCCGGCGCGAGGTGATCGAACGGTATGCGGCGCTGATCGATGCGACCTATGAAACCGCCGCGCGTCGTCGCGATGGTGAGGTCGCAGACGCCGAGGAGTGAAGAGGCGCACTGGGCGCGCGAGGCGGGGGCCAGCGGGGCCCGACGGGGGAGGCTGCGATATCGCTTGACGAGGGCGTAGGGGCGGGGTAAGCACGGCGCCCGCGAAGAAGACCTCGGTTTGACTCGCGTTCACAGGGCCGTAGCTCAGGGGTAGAGCGCTACCTTGACACGGTAGAAGTCGGCGGTTCGAAACCGCCCGGCCCTACGACACTGAGCGTCCGCGAGTTCTTCCTCGCGGGCGCTCAGCCCTTTTCGGGGGAGCGAGGGGTCCCCCGTTCCTGGATTGACACACCCCGTCCCGCTGGTACCATCCCAGCCGACCACCCCGTTCGTATGTCTCAGGCAGCGCAGCACACTCGACCCAGGACCTTCTCAAGAGTCCTCGACCCCATGACCTGGACCGGCTCGATTTGACGGCACCCGCGCGACGAGAATCGCCGCATGGGCGAAGACGCTCGTCGACGTACCGTGATGGTTGCGACCCTCAAGGGCTGCGGCCGGACCTTTGTTTGCACGTGAGAAGAAAATACTATGGCCAACGAGTTTGATCGCGAGCTCACGCACATGATCGATCCGTCGACACCGGAGCTCTCGGCGCTAGAGACTCTGCGGCACAGCGCGGCTCACATCATGGCGGACGCCGTGGTGTCGCTGTGGCCGGACGCAAAGCTCGCGTTCGGTCCGCACACGGAGGACGGGTTTTACTACGACATCGACATGGAGCACCGGCTCAGCCCGGAGGACCTCGCGAGCGTCGAGGCGAAGATGGCGGAGATTATTAAGGGAAAACTCCCGTTCGTCCGCGAGGAGATTTCGCGGGAGGCCGCCCTGCAGTTGTTTGAAGGCCGCCAAGAAACCTACAAAGTCGAGGCCATCCACTCGATCCCTGGGGACGCGCCTCTCACCCTGTATCGCAGCGGGGAGTTCGTTGATCTTTGCCGGGGACCGCACGTGGAGCACACGGGGAAGGTGGGGGCGTACAAGCTCACCCGTATCGCCGGGGCCTATTGGCGCGGCGACGAGACCCGCCCGATGCTGCAGCGCATCTACGGCACGGCGTTCCCCGACAAGAAAAAACTGCGCTTGTATCTGCAGCAGATCGAAGAGGCGAAGAAGCGAGACCACCGCAAGCTCGGAAGTGAACTAGGGCTGTTCACCTTCGACCCCGTGGCACCCGCGTCGCCATTTTTCACGGGCCGCGGGTCGGTCGTCTACAATCGCTTGCAAGAGTATGTGCGCGGGCTCGTCCTCGCCAACGGATACGAGGAGGTGATCACGCCGCAGGTCTTCGACATGGAGCTGTTCCGGACCTCGGGACACTACGAGCACTACAAGAACAATATGTTCGCGTGCGAGATCGACGATCGGGAGTTCGGGGTCAAACCCATGAACTGTCCGTCTCACTGCATCTTGTATCGAAGCACCCGTCACAGCTACCGGGAGCTGCCCATTCGCCTCGCTGACTTTGGTCGACTTCACCGCTACGAGCGGGCTGGGGTGACCCACGGGCTCACACGGGTGCGGAGCTTTGCGCAAGATGATGGTCACATCTTTTGCCGACCAGACCAAATTGAAGCCGAGATTGCCCACGTGGCTCGAATGATTTTAAAGGTCTATGAGACCTTCGAGTTCAGCGATCCTGAAGTGGAGATCAGCACACGCCCCGATTCTTATCTCGGAGAGCGAGCGACGTGGGATGCCGCGGAGGCCGCGTTGAAGTCGGCCCTCGACAGCGTAGGGATCCCCTACGTGATCAACGAGGGGGACGGGGCATTTTACGGACCCAAGATCGATTTTCAGGTGCGCGACGCGCTTCGTCGCTCCTGGCAGCTGGGCACGGTCCAGCTGGATTTTCAAATGCCCGAGCGTTTCGACCTTGAGTTTGTTGACGAGAGCGATGGCAGAGGCCGACCCGTCATGATTCACCGGGCGATGCTCGGCAGCATCGAGCGGTTTTTTGGCGTGTTGCTCGAGCATACGGCGGGGCGCTTTCCCACCTGGCTGGCGCCGGTGCAGGTGGCGGTGTTGACGATCACGGACGCGCATCGCGCCTGGGCCGACGAGGTGACCGAGACGCTCCGTGCTGCGGGCGTCCGCGTCGAACTCGACCCACGCAATGAAAAACTTGGGCTGAAGATCCGTGAGGCGACGCTGCTCCGGGTGCCCTATATGTTGGTGCTCGGCGATCGAGAGGTGGAGGCCCGTGAGGTCGCGCCGCGGCGCCGAGACGGCAAGACAGAGGCCTCCATGAGCCTCGAAGATTTCAAAACGCGCCTGCTCGATGAGGTCCGCCTTCCGAGCTGAGCCAGCTTCACTTTCGTACATCAGGAGAACAAGACCATCGGTAGAAAAAGGAAACCTAAACCAAGAGCGCGGAAGTCAGAGACGCACCGCGTAGATCGTCGTATCCGCGCCCGCGAAGTGCGGGTGATTGACGCGGACGGCACGTTGCTCGGGGTGATCCCAACGCATCAGGCCCAAGCGAAGGCCCAAGACGCGGGGCTCAATCTCGTGGAAGTGAACGCCAAGGAGACGCCACCCGTCTGCAAGATCATGGACTACGGCAAGTTCAAGTACGAGAACGCCAAGCGGGAGCGAGATACGAAGCGGACGCGAATCGTGCAGGAGACTAAAGAGGTCAAGTTCCGGCCGAAGACGCATGACCACGACTTTGACTTCAAGGTCGCGCACGCCCGGCGATTCCTCGAGGACGGGGATAAAGTTCGTTTGCTCGTGCAGTTCCGCGGTCGTGAGATGGTGCACCCCGAGACGGGTCGGGATGTACTTGATCGCGTCTGTCGGGCGGTGGCAGATCTCGCCAGCGTAAATCAGATGTCTCAGATGGAAGGGAACCGTATGTTTATGGTCCTCGCTCCGAAGGCCGCGGTGGTCGCGGCAGCGCAGGCCCGTCAAAAAGCCAAGGACGCCGAGGCCGACATGCGGCGCCCCAAGCCCGAGGGGGACGTTCAAACTGAGGCCGAGGAGGGATCGGAATCCGAGGAGACGGCTCCCGCCAAGACGGTCCCGGCCGCGGAGCCCGCAGACGCGGAGCCCGCTCCCGTCGGATTTGATTGATCCTGGGTGGATTGGACCCCGCCTGGGAAATTGCGCCTTCCGCGCAATTCTCTCATGGGGTCTGGGGGCAATCGTCGCAGAACGCTTGCCCCGCAATGGGGTTTCAGGTACACACGGCCCCCCTCCATTGGGGGAAGCAACACAACGCGCTTTGGCGCGGAATAAACGAGGGCAACCATGCCAAAAATGAAGTCTCACAGTGGGTCCAAAAAACGCTTTCGCTTCACCGCGAGCGGCAAGGCCAAGCGCCAATTCTCCCACAAGAACCACATCAACATTAAAATGGGCTCTGACCGAATCCGTCGCCTTCGCGGCATGACCATCGTCTCGGATCCTGACCAAAAGCGCATCGAAGCGCTGTTGCCCTACGGAGGGAAGTGAACCATGCCCCGCGCAAAAAGAGGCTTTAAAGCCCGTCGTCGTCGTAATCGAATCATGAAAGCTGCATCGGGCTTTCGCGGCGGTCGTCGCCGTATGTACCGGCGCGCAGTGGAAGCTGTGCATCGCGCGTGGGCCTTCGCCTACCGCGGTCGCAAAGAGAAAAAGCGACAAATGCGTCGCTTGTGGATCGTCCGCATCAACGCGGCCGTTCGTACCCACGGCCTCTCGTACAGCCGATTCATCGAGGGTCTGAAAAAGGCCAACATCGAGCTTGACCGCAAGGTGCTCTCGGATCTTGCCATCCATGACCCCAGCGGTTTTGGCAAGGTCGTCGAGGCTGCCCGCGGCGCTCTTTGAGCGTAAGCGAGGCGACCTCGACCAGCGCGGCGAGCGGATGAACGCTCCGCCGCGCTTTTCAATTGACGCGCTAGCCCTCTCTCACTCCCAGGCAACCGAAAGGAACAGTCCGTGTCTGACCAGCTCTCGAAACAGCTCTCAGAACAGCTCCAACAGTTGACCCAAGACCTCGCCCACAGCGAGGACGCCGACGCGCTGTACGAGCTACAGGTGCGTTTCTTGGGCAAGAAGGGGAGCATCACAACGTTGAAACGTCAGATGGGAAAGCTCGCCCCAGAGGACCGCAAGGCATTTGGACAGGCGTTCAACGCGGTGAAGGTGGAGGCGGAGCGCGCCATCGACACGCGGCGAGACGCGCTGGTTACGGCGGCGCGCGAGGCGGATCTCGCCAGGCATGAGGACCTGTCCATGCCCGGTGA